>JANQKA010000432.1 GCA_028281405.1 Hasllibacter sp.
CGCGGTCCGCGCCACCGGTTCCATCAACACCAGCGGCGCCCTTGGCGGAGCGGGCGGAACGACGTCGCCGGAGAATCGAACTCCGCCCATCGGCGGAAACCCCGGGCGCGTGGACGGGACCGGCGCGGAGCTTCGGCCTCGGATTGGAGCGACCGGGATCCCCGGGAGGGTGGACGGGACACCAGCCGGGGCGGATGGGGCACCGATCGACGGTCGCCGACGACCGCGCGTGGGTATCCGTACCCGCCATGGAGCACGACGCCAAGTTTGCCACCCGCCGCCACCGCGGCACCCGGCCCTCCCTCGCGGCGAAAGGGCCGACCGCCATGAACCCGCCTGTCCGGGTCGAGGAGTTCCGCTTCAAGAATTGAAGCCCCCGAAGCGTCGACCTCCGCGCCACCGGGCCGAGGCGTTCGATCATCCGAAGCGCAAGTCGGGGAAACCCGGAAATCCCAAAAGCGCGGACCGCCGAGCCGCAAGGCGGTGTAGGGCATGCGCGAATTGATCGAGATGTCCTCGACCGTGCGTCGGCGCGCGGAGTCGGCCGAGCATCGGCTGGCGACGTCGGCGGCGGGGAAAGGCCACGGCCGGGGGACTGGCGGCGCGGAGCTGAACGCGCTACTTTGGAAGGGTCAAACCGCAAAAGGAGTATCCCATGTTGACCCGCCGCGCCGCCCTTGTGGGCCTCGCCTCCGTTCCCGCGGCCATCCTCGCCGCTCCCGCCCTCGCAGCCGCTCCGCGCTGGTACGCCGAGGGTGGGGTCGCCATCGACGGCAGCGACAGCGTCGCCTACTTCGATGGGAAGGGCCCCGTCGCCGGGAGCCCGTCGATCAAACTGGATTGGGGCGGAACCACCTGGCACTTCGCCACTTCCGAGAACCGCGACAAATTCAAGGCCGACCCGAGCCGTTGGGCGCCGCAGTACGGCGGCTACTGCGCCTACGCGGTCAGCAAGAACTACACCGCGCCGACATCCCCGGACGCGTGGAGCATTCATGAGGGAAGGCTGTACTTGAACTACAACCGCACCGTCCGCGGGCTGTGGTCCAGGGACATCCCCGGCAACATCCAAAAAGGGGACGCGAATTGGCCCGCCGTGCTGTCCGCGTGACGACGACGGGCCGGGACGTCCTCCCGGCTTCCGGATGCGACGGGCCGCGCGGCGGGACCGCGCGGCCCGCCAAACGCTCCGGCGCGGCCGGGGCCCGCCCGGTCGGACCGCCATCCGAATCCCGCTGGACGAAATGACCGAGACGCCCACCAAGGACCAGCTTCGGCGCATCCTGACGACGCACAAGCGGTTCGCCTGCGTCGGCCTGAGCGCGAATCCGATCAGGCCGAGCTACTATGTGGCGCGCTACCTGAAGCTGAAGGGCTTCGACGTGACGGCGGTCAACCCCGCCATCGCCGGGACGGAATTGTTCGGCCGGCCCGTCGCGGAGAGCCTGAGCGCCATCGAGCACGACATCGACGTTGTTGACATCTTCCGGCGCTCCGAAGCGGTGCCGGGGATCGTCGACGAGGCGCTGGAGAGGTTTCCGAACCTCAAGGTCGTCTGGATGCAGATCGGAGTCTCCCACGCCGCCGCAGCCGCGAAAGCCGAGGCGCGCGGGGTCGAGGTCATCCAAAACAGATGCCCCAAGATCGAATATCAAAAGCTCACGGGGGAGCTCGGAATGGCGGGATTCGACACCGGGATCATTTCATCCAAGCTTTGAATCCGGCTTGACGGCCGGGAGGGATCCCTCGGCGGAAGGTCCCCCGGACGCGGCCCGCCCGCGCGAGGATTTCTCCGCGATGCCGGAGACGCCTTCCCGCCGCTTCAATTCCGCCAGCACGTCTCCAAGCGTGACGTCGCGTGCCGCGAGCATGACGAGAAGGTGGAAAATCACGTCGGCCGCCTCGGAGACGAGCCGTTCCCGGTCGCCTTTGACAGCCTCGACCACCGCCTCGACGGCCTCCTCCCCGAATTTCGCCGCGCAGATTTCCGGCCCCCGGGACAGCAATTCCGCGGTCCAACTCGTCGAGGGGTCGGCCCCTCTGCGCGACCCGATCGTCGCGGCGAGCTTTTCGAGCGTGTCCATGTTCTCCTCCAAAGGCGATTCGGGTCAGGCCGGGGTCATCCGCACGGGGATGCCCGCCGCCGCCATGTGCGCCTTCGCCTCGGCGATCGTGTGGTCGCCGAAGTGAAAGATCGAGGCGGCCAGCACGGCGGACGCTCCGCCTTCGGTCACGCCCTCGACCAGGTGATCCAGCTCGCCCACGCCTCCCGAGGCCACCACGGGGACGCCCACGGCGTCCGAGATCGCCCGGGTCAGCGGCAGGTTGAAACCGGAGCGCGTTCCGTCGCGGTCCATGGACGTCAGGAGAATCTCCCCCGCGCCCTTGGACTCCACCATCCCGGCGAATTCAACGGCGTCGATTCCCGTGGGCCTGCGCCCGCCGTGGGTGAATATCTCCCAGCGTCCGGGTTCCACCGTTTTGGCGTCGATGGCCACGACGACGCATTGCGATCCGAACCGCTCCGCCGAGCGGGCGACCACGTCGGGGTCCGCGACCGCGGCGGAGTTGAAACTGACCTTGTCCGCTCCCGACAGGAGAAGGGCGCGGACATCCTCCGGAGTTCCGACTCCTCCGCCCACGGTCAGCGGCATGAAGCAGCTTTCCGCGGTGCGGGTGACGAGGTCGCGCATCGTCCCGCGGTTTTCGTGGGTGGCGTGGATATCGAGAAAGCACAGCTCGTCGGCGCCCGCGGCGTCGTAGGCGCGGGCCGCTTCGACCGGGTCTCCCGCGTCCACGAGATCGACGAAATTCACGCCCTTGACCACGCGGCCGTCGGCCACGTCGAGACAGGGGATGACGCGGACTTTCAGCATGGGGGCGGGGTAGCCCGGCGGTGGCGGGATGTCAAAAGCCGGTCCCACGGTGCCGTCCGTGGCGATCGGAAGGAAAGAGCGCCGGCGGGTTTGATGGAATCGGTGGCGCAAGCCTGGTGAAGATCCACGCGAATCGCTGGAGTGCTCCCACAACCATCTTCAACCGATGTGGTGTTCACGCCCAAACCGCCCGCGCTCCATCCGGGCGGGCTTTCCCACCTTCCGGCGAATCGGTGGCCCGCGGCCCGCGGCGGCATACGCCGTCAGCCCCGCAAAAGATCCAAGGCGGCTCCGAGGTCGATCGCGCCGTCATAGAGCGCCCGGCCGGAAATCACGCCGTCGAGGTCGGCGCCGCAGTTTTTGAGCGCGGAAAGGTCGTCGAGCGAGGACACGCCGCCCGAGGCGATGACCGGAATGTCCACCGCGCGGGCCAAGGCGGCGGTGGCGGCGATGTTCGGTCCCCGCATCGCGCCGTCCCGGTCGATGTCGGTGTGGATCAACGCCGCCACGCCCGCGTCTTGGAATTCACGGGCGAGGTCGAAGACATCGATGTCGGTTTCCGTGGCCCACCCGCGCGTCGCGACGCGCCCGTTCCGGGCGTCGAGTCCGACGGCCACGCGTCCTGGAAACGCCACCGCCGCTTCCCGGGCGAGTGATGGATCCTCCACCGCGGCGGTGCCGAGGATGATCCGCGCGACGCCGCGTTCGAGCCAGTTCCCGATCGTCGCCATGTCGCGGATGCCGCCGCCGAGCTGGCAGGGAACCGAAACCGCGTCGATGATCGCCTCGACCGCCGCTCCGTTCACCGGTTTTCCCTCGAAGGCTCCATTGAGGTCCACGAGGTGAATCCAGGAGCAACCCGCGACTTCGAACGTCTTGGCTTGGGCGGCGGGGTTGTCAGAGAATACCGTCGCCCGATTCATGTCGCCCCGGAGCAGCCGCACGCATTGGCCGTCCTTCAGATCGATGGCGGGGTAGAGAATCATGGCCGACGCTCCGGCGAAACCGAATCCGGGGCGACCTTTGGACCGGGCGCGCGCGAATCGCAACCGGGAGGGACGACTCCGTTTCCCCGCGGTCGGCGTCGGCGCGTCGCACCGGGGATTGGAATCCGGGCGGACCCCGCCATGGATTGAACAGCGGCTCCCGGAAAGCGGCTTCGGGCGCGCTGCGGACGCATTCCCACAGGGGCGGGGACCGGATGGCTTCCGATAACCGGTTTCCGGGTTTGGAGCGCCGGCGGTTTTTAGGGAATCGGTGGTGCGGGCCGCGTGAAATCAACGCGAATCGTTGGGGTGAGCGGACCGCCATCGACCACCGATGAAGTGTTCACACCCAAGTCGCCGGCGCTGTAAATCGAGCGTCCCCATGCGGTCGGGATATGGAGACCGGGTTTACGCGGCCGAGCCGTCATCCGACACGCGATGGGCGTCCGGATGCGGGACTCGGACGCGACCGCGTCCGGAATCGGGCTGGGCGGTTCCCGTTCGGGCCGGGCACCGCTATCCGAAAGCACCGCTCGCGGAAGCGCGGCGGCACCACGAAGGCGTGAGGCGCGGATGAATCTGTCCGATTTCGATTTCGACCTGCCCGATTCGCTGATCGCGACACGGCCCGCGCGCCCCAGGACATCCGCCCGCCTCCTGCTGGCGCGGGGCGACGATATCCGCGACCAACGGGTCTCCGACCTGCCGGACCATCTCAGGCCGGGGGACACGCTGGTGTTGAACGTGACGAAGGTGATTCCGGCCCGGTTGAACGGAGTCCGCCACAGGAGAACCGCTGAAGGAGAAGCCCGAGCCCGAATCGAAATCACCCTTCTCGAACCGGCCGGCGACGGCTCTTGGACCGCGCTGCCGAAGCCCCTCAGGAAAATCAAGGCGGGCGATGTCATCGTCTTTTCCGAGGGGTTGTCGGCGGAGGTCGCCGGTGTGGGGGACGGCCGGGCCGCGCTGCGGTTCGACGCGGAAGGAGACGCGCTCGAGGCGGCGCTGGAGCGTGACGGAGACATGCCGCTGCCGCCTTACATCGCCCGGCGCCGCCCGCCGGACGCGGCGGATCGCGCGGACTATCAAAGCGTGTTCGCGCGGGAGAGGGGCGCCGTGGCCGCCCCGACCGCGTCCCTCCACTTCGACGGCGAATTGCTTTCCAGGCTTCGCGCCCGCGGAGTCGAGTTCGTCGAGGTCACGCTGCACGTCGGCGCGGGAACCTTCCTTCCCGTCAGGGTCGAGGATGTCTCCAAGCACCGGATGCACGCCGAATGGGGCGAAATCACCGAAGACGCGGCGGAGGCGCTTACCCGCGCCAAGGCCGAGGGGCGGCGGGTGATTCCCGTGGGAACGACCGCCCTGCGCCTGATCGAAAGCGCCGCCGCCGCGCCCTCCGTGGTCGGTGCGTTCCGCGGCGCCACCGATATCTTCATCCGCCCCGGATTCGAATTCCGCGTGGCCGACGGCCTGATGACCAATTTCCACCTTCCGAAGTCGACGTTGATGATGCTGGTCTCGGCCCTGATGGGCGCCGAACGCGTCCGCCGGATCTACGGCCACGCCATCGCGCGGGGGTACCGGTTCTTCTCCTACGGGGATTCGTCGCTGCTGTTCCCGGATGAACCGGGCGCGTGACGAATTTCCGCGTTGGTTCATTTTCGACATCAAGGAGTCGCAAGTGAACATATCCGAACCCCGGCGCCGCTGCTAAGCGGGTCGCGGATACATGGGGAGGCACGCCATGCTCGCGGTTCTGGGACAGACTTGGGCGCTCCTTCTCGGGATGGGCCTTCTGATGATCGGCAACGGCCTTTCCGGCACGCTTCTCGGCGTCCGGGGCGCGATCGAGGGCTTCTCGACCTTCGAGATGTCGTTCGTGATGTCGGCCTATTTCGTCGGTTTCCTCGGCGGGTCGCGCCTGACGCCCGAGATGATCCGCAGGGTGGGCCACATCAGGGTCTTCGCCGCGCTCGCCTCGTTCGTCTCCGCGGTGCTGATCCTCTATCCCGTGATCGCGAATCCGATCGCCTGGATGCTCCTCCGCGTCATGTTCGGATTCTGCTTCTCCGGCATCTACGTCACGGCGGAAAGCTGGCTCAACAACGCCTCCGCGAACGAAACCCGGGGGCAGGCGCTGTCGGCCTATCTGATCGTGCAGATGATGGGGATCGTGGCGGCGCAGGGCATCCTGACTCTGGGGGATCCATCGGGCTACACGATGTTCATCGTCCCCTCGGTGCTGGTGTCGCTCGCCTTCGCGCCCGTGCTCCTGTCGGCGGTTCCGGTGCCCGCCTTCGAAACCGCGAAGCCGATGAACCTCGCGCAAATTTTCCGGGTCTCGCCTCTCGGCTGCGTGGGCATGGCGATGCTCGGACTGAAGTTCTCCGCCCTCTTCGGGATGGCGGCGGTCTACGGTTCGCTGGCGGGGCTGAGCGTGGCGCAGATTTCGATTCTCGTCGCCTCGATCTACCTCGGCGGGATGCTCATGCAGTGGCCCATAGGTTGGCTGTCGGACAGGATGGACCGCCGCCGGCTCATCGCGGCCGTCAGTCTCGGCGGCGCGGTCGCCGCCACGGTCGCCGTGGCGGCGGGATCCTACCTGCCGATCATTTTGGCGGCGTCTTTCGTCATCGGAGGCGTGGCCAATCCGCTCTACGCGCTCCTGTTGGCCTACACCAACGACTACCTGGAAGGGGACGAAATGGCCGCGGCCTCCGGCAGTTTGGTGTTCATCAATGGAATGGGCGCCATCGTGGGGCCGCTGATCGTGGGGTGGGCCATGGACGGTGTCGGGCCCCCGGGATTTTTCATTTTTCTTGGAGCCGTGTTCGGTTCGCTTTGTCTCTACGCGCTCTATCGGATGACCCGCCGCCCGGCGCCCTCCGCGGAAGGAACAGGGGTCTACGCCCCGATCTTCGCCGAAACCACCGTCGTCGCGGCGGAGGTGGCCGGGGAATGGGCGACCGAGTACCAGGAAAATCTCGAAATGGAGGAGGCGGATGAGGCCCGGTGAACGCCCCGCGCGAGATTTTTGTTGCGCGGCGGTGGAATCCGCGTATATGTTCCGCGGATAAACCGGGAAAGCATCGAGGGAGGCAGGCGGTGCAGCAACCCGAAGAGGTCTTGAGCTTCTGGCTCAAGGAGGTCGGACCCAAAGGCTGGTATCAACCGCCCGAGGGCCTGGACGAAACAATCGCCGGGCGGTTCGGCCCGTTGTGGAACCGGCTCATGTCGGGAGGATGCGCCCCTTGGCTGACGCATCCGCCGGGCGTGTTGGCCTACACGCTGGTCACCGACCAGTTTTCGCGGAACATGTACCGGGGAACGCCTCTGGCGTTCGCGGCGGACGCCGCCGCCCGGGCCGCGGTGAAGGTGGCCATCGCCAAAAAATGGGATCTCAAGGTCGACCCGCCGGAGCGGCAATTCTTCTACATGCCGCTCGTGCACCACGAATGCCTGGCGGATCAGGAGCGCGCGGTGAGACTCTTCTCGATGCGGATGCCGGACGCCGGGGGCAATCTTCTGCACGCGAGGGTTCACCGGGAGATCATCCGGCGGTTCGGGCGGTTCCCGTTCCGGAACGAGGCTTTGGGGCGGCACCCCACGGCCGGGGAGACCGAGTTCATGGAAAACGGCGGATACGTCTCCGTTCTCAGGGAACTCGAACCAGAAGATTCCGAATCCTGACGGCGTCCCCTCCCCGGTTCGGGGAGGGGACGCGCGCTCATTCCGCCGCGGGCAGCGGCGGGTTGCTTCTTTGATCGAATTCGTCGCCCGGGTCGACGCGGTTCGCCGGGATCGGCGCGTGGTCTTCGGCGCCTGATTCGGATCCGGTCCCCGCCCCTTGTTCGATGTCGTCTTCCCAGATGATCACCGATTCGCCGATGTGATGCGCTTTCTTTCCCAATTGGATATCCGAACGGACGCGCCGCCAGTTGGAATCCAAACCGAGGGCCCGGAGCCGGTTCACGGCTCCATAGGCCCCCTTCGATATCCAGACGCGCAGGGCCAGCATCGAGGGCGTGAACACGAGCGTCAGCATGGTGGCGATGCCAAGGCCGAACACGACGGCGGTGGCGAGGCTTTTCCACCAGAGCGCCGTCGGGCTGTCGAGCGAGGAGCCGCCGTTCAGGAAATCGAGGCTCACCCCGAACATCATGGGCGTCAGGCCGGCCATCGTGGTGATGGAGGTCAGCAGCACCGGACGGATGCGGTCCTGGGCGGTACGGGTGATCGCCTCGATCCGCGGCATTCGCGAGGCGTACTCCTGGTACGTGTCTATCAGGACGATGTTGTTGTTCACCACGATTCCCGCGAGGGCGACGATTCCCGTTCCCGTCATGATGACGGAGAAGGTCTGGTCCATCACCAACATGCCGATCAGCACACCCGTGGTGGACAGGACCACGGCCAACAGCACCAGGACGGCGTTGTAGAACGAGTTGAACTGCGCGAGCAGGATCACGAACATCAGGCCCAGCGCCGCGGGGAACGCCGTCGCCAGGAATCTCTGGCTTTCCGCCTGATCCTCCTGGTCTCCGGTCCACTCGTAGGACACGTCCGGGGGAATGACGCCCGGGGTGTCGAACCATTCCGTCAGCTTTTCGATCCGCTCCACGGGATTGATCGGCGTCAACCGGTAATCGCCGTTTTCGATTCCCGCCCGGAGCGTGGCTTCTGGCAGGACGGCGGCCTCGAAATCGTATTCGGGCGCGGCTTCGGTGCCTTCCCTCAGGAACGCCGCCGCGACCGTCTCGTCGCCGTCCAGCACATTGAAGGCGCCTTCGGCCACGTCCGCCTTGATGTCGAAAGAGCGCGACTGGTCGATGCGGTCGATCTGGCCGAGCTTCTTGACCGGTTTGCGCGTGATGAAATTGGAAAGCGGGACGAGTCCGCCCGGCGTGCGCACCTTGAGGGTGTCGAGCGTGGACAGGACGCGGTATTCCTCCGGAAAGCGGACCCGGATTTCGATTTCCTCGTCGGAACTCTCGACCCGCATGGTGTCGAGAAGGACTCCGCGGGTCACGAGTTGGATCATCCAGCCGACGGTGGCCACGTCGGCGCCGTAACGCCCCGCCTTCTCCACGTCGACGTCGACCTGCCAGTCGATTCCCGGCAGGGGGAGCGTGTCCTCGATGTTGATCAGCGCGGGCACCGATTCGAAGTGGGCGCGCGCCTCGGCCGCGACCCGTTCGATCTCGTCCCGGTCATCGCCCAAAATCCTCAGGTGGACGGGTTTTCCGGACGCCGGCCCTCCGACCTCCTCCGTGACATCGACCTCGACGCCCGGCAATTCCGCGAGGCTCTCTTCGAGGCGTGCGAGCACGAGGTTGCCGTCGAACGACGGGTCGGAGACCGTGATCCCCAACCAGTTCCTCATGGTCGGACGATCCTCCCATGGGATCATCTCGATCTGCATCTGCGCGACGGTGTCCCTCGGAGCGAAGGCTCCGCCGGTGTTCTGGTTGAGTCCTCCCTCGCCGGCGAAGGCGAAAACGCTCGCGACCACGGGGTCGGCCAGAACGATCTCCTCGGCCTGGCGCAGCAGCGCGTCCTTCTCCTCGAGGCTCAGGTTGCCCCGCGCGCGGACATAAACGATGGCCTGCTCCGGTTCGACTTCGACGAAGAATTCGACGCCTTTGTTGTTCTGGATGTAGTAGCCGTACACCGAAATGACGAACATCATGACGCCGACGATGGCGACGATCGGCATGACGGGATTGCCCACGATCAAGTGGATGAACCGGCCGAACAGGGAGAGGCGCAGACCCGAGGCGATGCGGAGATTCGGGCGGTTGATCCTCGCCGCGCCGAGGCTGACCGACATGAGGATCGCCGAAAACACGAACATGAGGGCTCCCGGCACGGCCCCGGAAAATCCGGGCGAGAGCGCGCCCTCCGCGAAGAGGTACGCGGGGTTGAGCGTCTGCATGACCGACAGGAACATCAGGTAGGCCGACACCGCGGCGATGCCCGCCCGCGCGCTCCACGGCAGGGGCATGAGCAGGGCGGAAGCGCGCTCGATCAGGCGCGACGCCCGGCCCGCGACGCCGCCGATAACCGGCAGATAGACCAGGGCCACCACCAGCGACGCCGACAGCACGAAAATCAGGGTGACCGGAAGCATTCCCATGAATTCGCCCGCCACGCCGGGCCAGAACAGCATCGGCATGAAGGCGCAAAGGGTCGTCGCCGTGGACGAGACGATCGGCCAGTACATCCGCTTGGCCGCCTCGGTGTAGGCTGCCATCGGCCCGGATCCCTGCCTGATGCGTTTGTCGGCGTATTCGACGACGACGATCGCGCCGTCCACGAGCATGCCGACCGACAGTATCAAGCCGAACATGACGATGTTGGAAATCGTGAGGCCGACGACCCCGAGAAGGACGAAGCAAAGCAGGAAGGACGTCGGGATGGCGAAGCCGACGAGCAGAGCCGAACGCGTGCCGAGCGCGATAAGAACCACGATCATCACGAGCGCCACGGCGGTGAGCACCGATCCCTCCAACTGGGACACCATGGAGGCGACGATGCGGCTCTGGTCCAGCGACGTGCCGATATCCACCGCCCCCCGCAATTCCTCGGGCCAGGCCGCCTCCGCCTCCGCCACGGCATCCTTGACCAGCTGCGCGGTTCCGATCAGGTTGAAACCCTTGCGCTTGACCACCTGGACCGCCACGGTCGGCTCCCCGTTGAACCGCGCCGTGCCGTAAGCGTCCTCGAAGGTCAGGCGGATGGTCGCGAGGTCGCCGACCGTGATGACGCGGTCGCCGTTGGTTTTGACGGGCAGGTCGTACACGTCACGCGTGGTGTCGAAGCTCGACGGAATCTTCACGGAGAACGCGCCCGACGGCCCTTCGACCTCCCCCGCGGCGATCAGCAGGTTGTTCTGCGTGACGACGCCGATCAGTTCCGCGGCCGTGACGTTGTAGGCCTCCAGGCGGAGCGGGTCGATCAGCACCTCGAGCATCTCCTCGCGGTGTCCGGTGAGCTGCGCCTCCAGCACCGCGTCGATGGACTCGATCTTGTCCTGCAGATCCTTCGCCAGGCGGAGGAGCGTTCGTTCGGGCAACGCGCCGCTCAGGTTCACGACGATGATCGGAAATTCGGAGAAGTTGATCTCGGTGATCGAGTATTTCTCCGCGCCGTTGGGGAATTTCGCCTCGACCGTGTTCATGCGGTCGCGCACGTCGGCGAGAATCTTGGTCTTGTCCCAGCCGAATTCGAATTCCATCGCGAGTCCCGCGTAGCTTTCCGAAGCTGTGCCGGTCATCCGTTTGAGGCCGTCCAGGTCGGCGAGTTCCGTCTCCATGGGCTTGACCAGGAGTTTCTCGCTGTCCTCGGCCGAAATGCCCGGGAAGGGGACGGAGACGAACAGCGCCGGTATGTCGATGTCCGGCTCGCCCTCCTTGGGAAGGCCGATGTAGCTCGCGGTTCCCGCGAGCAGGCTGAGCGTTATGAAGGCCAGAATCATGCGGGCCCGGCCCGCGGCCCAATCGACGATGCCGGTCATCCCCGCACCTCCCTGTACACGGCGTCCACTGCGACGCCATCGATTACGAATTCCTGCCCGACGACTATGACGTCGGACTTTTCGGGCAGGCCGGTGATCCACACGCCGTCCGCCGCGTCCCGGATGATCGAGACGGGCTTGAACGCGACGCGTCCGTCCTCGACGACGCGCACCCCGAGCGTTCCCTCGTCGTTCAGCGTCAGGGCCGACTGCGAGATGAAGTGGGCGCTGGTGCCGGCGGCCTCGATCAGGATTTCCACCGTCTGGCCGTCGAAGATGGCGAGGTCCGGGTTGGGAACCGCGGCCTCCACACGGAAGGTCCGGGTCTGCTCGTCCGCGGCGCGGGACAGGAAGGTCACGGCTCCCGCGACGCTCTTGCCGCTGGTCAGTTCCGCCACGGCGCGGGCGCCGGGCCGGACCCGGTGGACGGATGTCTCGGGCACGAAGCCCACGAGTTTCACCGTGTCGAGTTGGATCACGGTGGCGCAGAGGCCGCCGGGCTGAAGCAGGGATCCGAGTTCCGCCGTGTCGCTTTCCAGAAGGCCCGAGAACGGGGCGGTTATCGAGAGGCGCTCGATTTCCTTTTCCGCGGTTGCCACGGCGGCTTCGGCGGCCTGCACGCCGGCCTTGGCGTTCTCGATGCCCGCCTGGGCGCTGGCGATGCCGCGCCGGGCGTTTTCGATTCCGGAGTCGGCCGCGAGGATCGCGTACCGGGCGGACTCGACGCCGGCGCGGGCGGATTCCAGATTGGCCCGCGCGTTGGTCGCCCGGGTCTCCGACGCTATGCCCGATTCGGCGAGGCGGCTGGCGGCGTTCTCCTCGACGCGCGCCGCCTCGAGGCGAGCCTCGGCCTCCTTGAGCCGGGCTTTCGCCTCAACGGCGCGGCCCCGCGCCTCGAGAAGACGGGACCTCGCCTCGGGAACCAGGGCTTCGGCGTCCGGCACTCCGGCCACCGCCTCGGCGAGGCGGGCCTTGGCCTCGCGCAGGTTGGCGATGCGGGTGCCGGGGTCGATTTCGCACAGCAACTGCCCCTCCTCGACGGAGGCGCCCTTGCGCAGCGGCTCGGAGGCGACCAGACCCGAGGTTTCGGCCCTCACGTCGACTTGGCGCGCGGCCTCGGTCCGGCCGCGCAGGACGATGGCTCCGTCCACCGGCCGGGCCTGGGAAGCGAGGACCACGACGCTCGTGCGCCGCTCGCCGGAGGCGAGGACCGCCGCCGGAGTTTCGTCGGCGACGGTCGAAACCTCTTCGTTGGGCGCCGCCTTTCCGCCGGCGAAACCGACGAGACGGTCCCGTTCGAATACGATCCCGTAGATTGCGGCCACGACGAAAGCGGCGGTCAGGATCGAGAAATAACGCATATCATACTCCGCTGTCTTGCGCCCCCCTTATATAGCCCGCCGCGCCGGAGTGAACAGCGTGGGAGGTATTTTTTTCGCGGGGCGCCGTCCGGACGCCGGATCTTGCATCCGGGCGCGGGGCGGATATGAGGGGGCGTCCGACATGGAGGTTTTCCGGTGGCCAACACCGACGGTTTCATCGACGAAGTGAACGAGGAATTGCGGCGCGACCGCCTTTTCGCGGCGTTTCGCCGCTGGGGATGGGCGGCGGTCGCCGCCGTTTTCGTTGTCGTGGGAGGGGCGGCGCTCAACGAATGGGCGAAGGCGTCCGCCCGCGCCGAGGCGCGGGCGCTCGGCGACGCCCTGGGTTCCGTGGCGGTGGCCGCCGCCGAAGACCGCGCCGACGCCCTGGAGGACATCGGAGCGGCGGGCGGTGGGAGCGCGTTGCTCGCGCGGCTGATCGCGGGGGCGACCCTGATGGAGGTGGATCCGGCGGCGGCGGCGGAGGCCCTGCGATTGGTCGCGGCGGACCCGGACGCGCCGGAAGCCTACAGGCATCTCGCGGAGTTGAAGCTCATCATGGCCGAAGGCCCCGACTCTCCCGCGGAGGATCGTCTGGCCCGGCTCGCGCCGCTGCTTTCGCCCGGGGCGCCGTACCGCGTTTTGGCGGAGGAGCAGCGCGCGTTGATCCTTCTCGAGCGCGGACGTCCGGGCGAGGCCGCGGAGGCGCTCCGCGCCCTCGCGGGGGATCAGGAGGCGCCCGCCGGCTTGCGCCGCCGCGCCGCGCTTTTGATCACCGCGCTCGGCGGAGCGACGGCTCCGGGCGGGGACGCCGCGGAGTAGGGACGGAATGGGCGGGCTGGGACCGAGGGCCGCCGCGGCCTGCCTTTCGGCGGCGATCGCGGTCGGCGGCTGCGCGCAGGAACCGTATCTGACGGGCGAACGTTTCCCGATCCGCGCGCCCCTTTCGGCGAGCGAGGGCACGGAGAGCGTCGACGGAGACGGCGAAGTGGACCGGCCGGCGGAGAATTCGGACGTCCGGACCGAGGTCGCCGTCGAAGGCGATATCGTCCCCGTCGGTTTGCCGGAACCGGTCGACCACAAGGAGTGGACCCACAGGAACGGTTCGATAGCCCACAGGATCGCGCATCCCGCCCTGGGGCCGGATCCAGCGCTCGCGTTCAGCGTGGACATCGGCCGGGGCAACAACCGCCGCCACAGGATAACCGCCGATCCCGTCGTGGCCGACGGACGGGTGTTCGCCATCGATGCGTATTCGACGGTCACGGCGCACACGACGGAAGGCGCGCCGTTGTGGTCCCGCGCGATGCATCCTGCCCACGAGAGCTCCGGGGACGCCTCCGGCGGCGGCCTGGCCCACGCGGAGGGGACGCTCTTCGCCACCACGGGTTTCGGCGCGGTGATCGCTTTCGACGCGGCGACCGGCGAAACGCGCTGGCGACACGAGTTGGGCGCGTTGACGACCGGCCCGCCGGCGGTGGCCGACGGCCTGATCTACGTGGTCTCCCGGGACGGACGGGGCTGGGCCCTCGACTCGGTGACCGGACGCGTCAATTGGAGTCTTCCCGGCACCGCCGCCGCCGCGGTGCGGCGGGGCGGGGCGGGGCCGATCCTGACGGATCGTCTGGTGATTTTTCCCTTTGGCACGGGCGAGATGATCGGCGCCCTGCGGCGCTCCGGCATCCGCGTTTGGTCCGCTTCGGTGCAGGGGGAGAGGCGGGGGCGCGCCTACGCGTCGGTCGGTGACATCACCGGGGATCCGGTTCTCGTGGGCGACACGGTTTACGCCGCGAATCATTCGGGCGGCATCGTCGCGATCGACGCCGACGACGGAACGCGGATTTGGACCGCGGGCGAAGGCGCGGTGAATCCGGTTTGGCCCGTCGGCGATTCGTTGTTCCTGGTGAACGACCAATCGGAATTGGCCCGCCTCGACGCGCGCACCGGGGAGAGGATCTGGTCCCGTCCCCTGCCGTGGTTCCGGAACACGCGCGCGGCCCGCCGCCGCGGAATCCACGCGCATTACGGCCCGACGCTCGCGGGGGGGCGCCTTTGGGTCGCCTCCGACGACGGCCGCCTCCGCGTTTTCGATCCGGAAACGGGGGAGGCCGCGGAAGCGCTCGAACTGCCGGGCGGGGCGGCGTCGAGCCCTGTCGTGGTCGACGGGACGATGTATGTGCTGTCGAGGAGAGGCCGGCTCCTCGCCTACCGCTGAGGTCGGCGGACGTCCGCCGCGCGCCGGGGAAAGAGCATGGGTTTGGTGGTCGCCATCGTGGGACGCCCCAACGTGGGCAAGTCCACCTTGTTCAACAGGCTCGTCGGCAAGCGCCTCGCCCTTGTCGACGACCGGCCGGGGGTGACCCGGGATCTGCGCGAAGGGGCGGCGCGGATCGCCGACCTGCGCTTCACCGTGGTGGACACGGCGGGATTGGAGGACGCGGCCGACGATTCGCTTCGGGGACGGATGCGGCGGCTGACGGAGCGCGCCGTCGACATGGCGAATCTCTGTCTGTTCATGGTTGACGCCCGGGCCGGGCCGACTTCCGCGGATCGGGATTTCGCCGACCTCCTGCGGAAGGCGGGCGCGAACGTGATCGTCGTCGCCAACAAGGCCGAGGGGAACGCGGGGCGGGCCGGGGCGATCGAGGCTTGGGAATTGGGTCTCGGCCAGCCGCTGGCGATATCCTCCGAGCACGGGGAGGGCATCGAGGACCTCCGAGACGCGATCCTGCCGTTCGTGGAGGCCGCGGAGGGGAACCGGGAGACGACGGAAGCGGATGCCGCGGCCGGAGTGGACGTGGAGGACACGAATTCGGAAACGGCGGCGTCCCGGCCCATGCGGATCGCGGTCGTGGGCCGTCCGAACGCCGGCAAGTCCACGCTGATCAACGCGATTCTCGGCGAGGACCGGCTTTTGACCGGGCCGGAGGCGGGGATCACGAGGGACGCGGTCTCGGTCGGCCTCGACTGGGACGGAACCCCCGTCCGGATATTCGACACGGCCGGAATGCGGAAGCGGACGAAGGTGAGCGACAAGCTCGAGAAGCTCGGCGTCGCCGACGGATTGCGCGCGGTGGCGTTCGCCGAGGTCGTCATCGTCCTCTTGGACGCCGCGATTCCGTTCGAGCAGCAGGACCTCCGCATCGCGGACGCCGCGGAGCGCGAGGGCCGGGCGGTGGTCGTGGCGGTCAACAAATGGGATATCGAAGAGGACCGGCGGGGCAAATTGGCCGGGTTGAAGGAGGCGTTCGAGCGCCTTCTGCCGCAACTGCGCGGAGCGGCGCTCGTCACGGTCTCGGCGAAGACGGGCGCGGGCCTCGGCCGGCTCCGGTCGGCGGTGTTGAAGGCGCACGAGGTCTGGAACAGGCGCGTGCCGACGGCGGTCCTGAACCGGTGGCTCGCGGACATGGCCGAGGCCCATCCGCCCCCGGCCCCGGGCGGCAGGCGGATCAAGCTTCGGTATATGACCCAGGCCAAAACCCGTCCGCCGGGATTCGTTGTGATGTGTTCCCATCCCGACAAGATGCCGAAGGCCTACGACCGCTACCTGGTCAACGGCCTGCGAGAGAGTTTCGACATGCCGGGGACGCCGGTCCGCCTGCATTTCAAGGGGCGGGGGGACGGCAATCCCTATCGGGACAAGAAGAAACCGAAGCCTTCCAAGCTGCGCAAGCATCTGGGGAAGGGGGCGGGAGAGGGGGGCGGTTCAGGTCGCGGCCCGGACAGGCGCCGTTGACATTCGATTCCAAGGATCGGGTCCGGGGTTCGCTGTTTGGGTCTCACGAGCGCGTCGGCCTTCGATTCCGCCCTTGATACGGAGGGGTGGCCGCCCTCCTTGCCGAGTATCCTTGTTGGCGGGAACTCCGATTTCGGTTTTCATGCTTTAGCCCCGTTTCGAGGGCCGCCGTGGCCGACACTCTTCCCTCCCTCCCCCGCATGGCTGCGTCCCGATCGGGTGGAGCGTCGGTCATGGCGGGACCGCGTCCGCGTCGGGTCCGTGGCAGGTGCTGTTGGAAGATCGCGCTTTCCGCTCCACGCGGATCGCCCGCGTCCGCTTGTCGGCCCGGGGCCACACACCCCGTCTTCGAGGGCGATGGCGCCCCCGGCGGGCCGGCGGGCAAATGGGAGCTTCCGGTCTTGGCGGCGGGAAAGTGGCGGTTCGGATCATGCGCATCCCCGGCCCACGGCACCGAGCCGCGGCGTCCGGGCGCGCGGACCACCGTGTCGGGCGGCCCGCGAATCGCCCCGTTTCACCTCCGATTTTTTTTCGGCGGGGCCGGAATCCCTTGTTTTCAAGAGAATAAACATGTTTGCGTACCGGTGGCGGATGTGAACAACTGGGCCCGGTGACGGGCGGGTTGCGAAGTCACCCACACGGGCGGCGGGCGACGCGGGGAGGACACCACGCGCCGGGATGTA
>JANQKA010000454.1 GCA_028281405.1 Hasllibacter sp.
AATGTCGCCACCCGCGAAACCGAATATGAAATCGCCCCCCGCCCCGCCGTCGATCGGCTCCCCCGGCGGTCCGGCCGCCATTTCGGTGCCCAGAAGAATCTCCGCGTCCGCTCTGATCCGGGTCATGGAGCCGGTTCGGACCACCGCGAGTTCCTCCGTTCCGCTTTCACCGCCGAACCGGAGGAAATCGAAATCGGTCAGTGTGTCCCTGCCCTCGTCCGGCACGGCCGGCGCGGCTGGCTCGACGCGGTTGGTGTCGAGCACGAATAGGCGGGGGACATTCTCCGTCGTGTTCGGCGCGACGCCGAAGGTGTGCAACTCCGCCGAAATGATGTAATGGGACAACGGCCCCGCGTAGACCGCCCTGTCGATGTCCTCCGCCGCGCCGAGTTCCACGGACGTGTTGCCGAACAGCGTGTCGTCGCCCGCCCCGCCGATGATCGTGTCGCCGCCTCCGAATCCTTGAATCGTCAGTCCGCTTCCCGAATCGTCGATCAGGGTTTCGCCGCTGGAATCCCCGTCCCGCGGTTCGGCCACCGTGATCACGTACCCGTGCGTGACGTCGTCGGAGGTCGACCCGGGAGTGTCGGAGGCGGTGACCATGATCGTGGTCGGGCCGACGGTGGTTGGAGCGGTGCCCGAAATCACGCTCCCCTCGACCATGAGGTCGAGCCCGCTCACCGAGTAGGTCAGTCCCTCGGCGGGGGCGAACCACGCGCCGACGTTTATCTCGATTCTTCCTCCGGGCATGTAGGCGACCGCTCCGGCGGTTGGGGCATTTGTCGCAACCGCTGGAAACGGGTTGAAATCCGAGTCCATCGAAAAGTCGTCGGCGAGGCTCAGGTCGGTTCCGCCGAAACGCAGCGTCTCGATGCCCGTCAGCGTGTCGTGTCCGTCGTTTCCGGCGGCGTCGGATTCGTGCAGCACATGGACCCTGACGACCGCGGCGTCCCCCTCGCCTTCCGTCACCCGCCAGACCCGGTAGTCGTCACGGTTCCCCGCGTAGACCGCGGTGTCCCCGTCGCCCGCGCCGCCGTCTATCACATCGTCTCCCGCGCCGCCGGTGATCGTGTCCATTCCCGAACCGCCGGAGATGACATCGTCCTCCGCGAAGCCGAAGATCGTGTCGTCTCCACCCATGCCGTCGAACGGGTTTCCGGCGGCGCCGTCATTCATCGCCCCGCCCAATAGAATCTCTCCGTCATCGGTGCCCTCCCGAACGATCAGGAAAGTCACCTCTCCGGACGCGCCACCAAACCGAATGGCCTCGAAGCCGGTCAGGGTGTCGGTTCCATCGTCGCCGTCGGTTTCCGGATCGATGTCGCGCACGGTGAGCGCCACCTCGCCGTCGGCGTCGAGCGCGGCGGAAATTGAATAGCCGCTCCTGGCCCCCGCGTAGACCGTGGTGTCGATGACGCCGGTTTCCGATCCGTTGTCGTCCGCCGAGTGACCGTGAAGCGTGTCGTCTCCGGGGCCTCCGGTGATCGTGTCCGCGCCGGCGCCGCCGGATAGGATGTCGTCGCCCGCGAATCCGAAGAGCAGGTCGCTTCCCCCGCCGCCGTCGACCGGCGCGTCCGCCGTTCCGTCGGAGTCCGGGGTGCCCAGGAGGATCTCGCCGTCCGCGGCGGTTCGGCCCGCGGCGCCATTCGAAACCACCACGATTTTCACCCCGTCGAATTCGAGAATCTCGAAACCCGTAAGCGTGTCCGTGCCTTCGTCCGGCACATCGTCGGGCCCGGTGGTGTCGGTGTCGACCACGGTGATGCGCGGAACGTTCTCCATCCGGTTGTCGCCGTCGCCGAATGTGTGGAGTTCGATCCTGATGACATACTCTCCCGGCGTCCCCACGTAGACTGCGATATCGGTATCGCCGGTCCCGCCGAGAATTCCGTCCGTGCCTCCGAAAAGCGTGTCGTCACCCGCGCCGCCGGTGACCCTTTGGTCGCCCGCTCCCGCGTTGACCGTGTCATCGCCCGCCCCGGCGTCGATCGCTCCAACGCCCTCGCCGCCCATCAGATCATCGCCGTCGTCGGTGCCCGTGACGGTGACCGCGGCTTCGGTTCCACCCTTGTCGGAGTCATCGCGTCCGCGTCTGACCAAGACCCAAACCGCGATCGCGGCGGCCTCGTTCGGACCAACGCGGCCACATCCGGCCAAAACCGCGATCGCCGCGGCGGCGCCCGCGTTCGCTCCCAAACGGAAACTCTTTCGGGCTCCGTTCGCCAACGGGAAAAAATCGTAACTCATTCGCACCACGCCTTTCGTTGAGCGTCGGCGCCCCCGCGGCACGCCCGCGGCGGGCCGCGAAACATCGGGGATCCGTGGACCCTCCGAAGAACCGACGCGATTCGGAATCCAACTTTCGTGCCCAATTCCGGGCAACGCGCCGCCGTATAGTGAAGCCCGCGCCTTCGCAACGCGGCGCCGCGTTCCGCCCGGCGGGCCAAGTCGCTCGATCAACGGCGCATGCCGGCTTCATTCGGCCACCTCCCGCGGCGGGGAAGGCGGGGAATCGCGAAGTTCCGCGGAGCCGCCCCGCGGAACGCGACCGCCGCTTTCCCGGCGCCCTTGCACCGAATCCCATCCACCCGGCCCAATCCCGGCACCGCCCTCAAGCCGCCCGGATGATACCGGCGCGGCAATGGGAGGCCGCCCGCTCTTCGACGGGATCACGACGGAGAAATCCGCCGCCCGCGACGCCTTGGTCGGAGAGGCCGTCAACGGACGTGGTCCGCCGCCGTTTCATCGCGTCCGCCCGTCGCACGGACGTCGGGCGGATGCTTCATGCCGACCCTCCCGGGGAAGCCGTTGATCCCTCGGGGCGATTCGCGGGAATCCGGCCAATCCTTCCCGCGCCGCGCGGAAGCCATGCCCGGCATCCAACCATCGGAGCCACGTCCAATCATTCGACACGCCGAATCCTCCGACACGCCGAATCCTCCGACCGCCCGCTCCGCCGCCCCGGAAGGAATTCCCGCGTCGGATGGAGTCCGGGAGATTCACCACCGCCGCGTTCCCGGATCGGGCATCACACGCGGAACCTCGGCGAATGCGGTCAATGTTGGTGGAGGATGTCGGAGGGGCTCACGCTCCCGCACTCAAAAGACCACCAATCCGCTCCATCGCCGCTTCGATGTTCTCGACGGAATTCGCGTAGCTGAACCGCACGAATCCCTCGCCCCAAGCCCCGAAACTCGTCCCGGCGACGGTCGCCACGCCCGCCTCGTCGAGAAATCGGTTCTGCGCCTCCATCGCCGACAAACCCGTGCCCTCGATGTTGGGGAACGCGTAGAACGCGCCGCCCGAATCGGCGCAGCGAACCCCCGGCAGGGCGTTCAGAGCCGTCATGATCAAACGGCG
>JANQKA010000456.1 GCA_028281405.1 Hasllibacter sp.
AGGCTCCGCCAAACGAATCACCCGGCGGAGCCCGCGAATCGGTCGATGTCACGGCCCCCGAGGTTCCCCTCGACGAAGTGTTGGGCGGTCGCGATGCCCATCCACCGCGCCGGACGGACGCGGGAACCGGACCCCGCTTCGACTTCGATGAGGTGGAAATTCACCGTGTCCGCCCCAGAGGTTCCGCCAAACGAATCACCCCGCGGAGTCCGCGAATCGGTCGATGGCCCGCCTCCCGCTGTTCGCCGCCGATGGCGGGTCGGCGCGCGAGATGCCTTCCGCGGGCTTGGCGGACACGGAAAGGATCACGGCTTCGCCGCCGACCGGGTCCAATTCCACCTCGCGCGCCCGGTGGCGTCATCGAAACGAATGGGGATTGGGGCTCTAACTGCGCAAAATCGGAAATTGACCAACGATCCCAGCCATTTTTGTGTCAAAATCGTTCAAGAGTCACAACATGCGCCGAAATTTTCGCAAATCGCCGACTTGTCATGGGTTTGTGCAGTCAGAGCACCAATCCACAAACGAATCACCCGACGGCTCCCGCGCATCGGTGGATCGCCCCACCGAGGCGGTCCGCCCCGCGGCGCGGCGGGCGGAGCTGGATTCCGGACGGCGGAAGCCTCCGCGGAAGGACGGATTCGGAATTCCCGCGCGGCATCCGGCGGGGACCGCTGGGAGGATTCGCGCCGTTGCGAAAATCGGGCGCGCGGGTCACGTTGCCGTGCGAGGCGGGAGCCGGCGAATACGCGTATGACATTGGAGCGGGAATTGACGGCGCGGAAGGCATTGGTGGCGATCGGTTCCAATCTGGCGGTCGGAGGAACGTCCCCGCCCGATTTGGTTGGAAACGCGATCAACCGTCTAAGCCTCCTCCCCGGCGGCGTGACGGCCCGGAGCCGGATCTACCGAACCCCCGCCATTCCGGAAAACTCCGGACCCGATTACGCGAACGCCGCCGTCCAGTTCGGGTGGTGGGACACGGCGGAAAGCCTGCTGGCCCTGCTGCACGGAATAGAGGCCGACGCGGGACGACGGCGCGGAGCCCGTTGGGGCCCGCGCACCCTCGACCTCGACCTGATCGCCCTCGGCGATATGGTGGCGCCCGACGAGGACACTTGGCGCGAGTGGCGGAACCTGCCCCCCGAAGAACTGGCGATCCAGGCTCCGGACCGCCTCGTCCTGCCCCATCCGCGCCTGCAGGACCGCGCCTTCGTCCTCGTCCCCCTCGCCGACATCGCCCCGGATTGGCGGCACCCGGTGACGGGCCTCTCCGTGCTCCGCATGCTGGAACTCCTGCCGCCCGGCCAAGCCTCGGACGCGCGGCCCGTGGACTCGAATTCCTTGCCAAAGGCCCCCGGAGGGACTATATGGCCCGCCGGATCCACAGCACCCGGAGACGACACATGGCACGCGTGACCACCGAAGATTGCGCCGACAAGATTCCCAACAGGTTCGACCTGGTCATGCTCGCCGCCTTCCGGGCGCGGGAGATCGCGGCCGGATCCGAAATCACCGTGCACCGGGACAACGACAAAAACCCCGTCGTTTCCCTGCGCGAAATCGCCGATGAGACCCAAATCGCCGACGAACTTCACGAACGCGTGATCCAGTCATTCCAAACCCAGAACGAGGTCGACGACCCCGACGACGACGGCGCGGCCATCGCCTCGGCGGGCATCTCCGCGGGCGACAGGCCCGCCGCCGGCGACATGGACGAGGATCGCCTTCTGCGCCAACTCATGGAATCCAAGGACGCCTCCTGAACACGGGAATGCGCCAGCACGGGAGCCCGCCGGCGAACGCGGGCGGCCTCATCGCGCTGATACGGACCTACAATCCGCGCGCCGACGAAAGTCTGATCCGCCGCGCGCACGACTACGCGCGGCGGATGCACGAAGGACAATTCCGCCACTCCGGCGATCCGTATTTCTCGCATCCGGTCGCCGTCGCCGCGATTCTCGCCGGAATGCGCCTCGACGACGCCACGATTGTCACCGCCCTCCTGCACGACACCATCGAGGACACGCGCTCCACCTATCCGGAGATCGAGCGGGAATTCGGCGGCGAAATCGCCGGCCTCGTGGACGGCGTCACCAAACTCACCAACATCCAGCTCGCCTCCACCGAAACCCGGCAGTCGGAAAACTTCCGCAAATTGTTCATGGCCATGTCCAAGGACATGCGGGTCATCCTCGTCAAACTCGCCGACCGCCTTCACAACATGCGCACCATCCGCGCCATGATCCCCGAGAAACAGAGCAAGAAGGCGCGCGAGACCATGGACATCTACGCCCCCCTCGCCGGACGCATGGGCATGCAATGGATGCGCGAAGAGCTCGAGGATCTCGCCTTCCGCGTCCTGAAGCCGGACGCGCGGAGCTCCATCCTGCGCCGATTCGTCACCCTCCAGCGCGAGGCCGGCGACGTGATTGAGAAGATCACGTCCGACATCCTCGCCGAACTCGAGGCCGGGGGCGTCGAGGGCGCCGATGTCCATGGCCGCGCCAAGAAACCCTACTCGATCTGGCGCAAGATGGAGGAGAAAAAGATCCCCTTCTCGCGCCTGAGCGACATCTACGGCTTCCGCGTCATCACCGGAAACGAACCCGATTGCTACCGCGCGCTCGGCGCGATCCACCGCCGCTGGCGCGCGGTGCCGGGCCGGTTCAAGGATTACGTCTCGCAGCCCAAGACCAACGGCTACCGCTCCATCCACACAACCGTGTCGGGGCGCGACGGCAAGCGCGTGGAGGTGCAGATCCGCTCCCGCGAGATGCACGAGGTGGCCGAAACCGGCGTCGCCGCCCATTGGTCCTACCGCGACGGAGTCAGGGTGAACAATCCCTTCACGGTCGACCCGGCGATGTGGATCACGCAGTTGACCGAACGGTTCGAGGCGGGAGACGACCACGACGAATTCCTCGAACACGTGAAGCTGGAGATGTACGCCGACCAGGTGTTCTGCTTCACGCCGAAGGGCGACGTGGTGAAATTGCCCCGCGGCGCCACCCCGCTCGACTTCGCCTACTCGATCCACACCAGCATCGGCGACAGGTGCGTCGGCGCGAAGATCGACGGCATCCGCGTCCCGCTCTGGACCCGGGTCAAGAACGGGCAGTCGGTGGAAATCATCACAGCCGAGGGCCAGTCGCCCCAGGCCGCCTGGATCGACGTCGCCGTCACCGGCCGGGCCAAGGCCGCCATCCGCAGATCGCTTCGAGAGGCCGACCGCGGCCGGCACATCAAGCTGGGACGGGAGTTGGCGAGGGTCGCGTTCGAGCATCACGGCAAAAAGGCCACGGAAAAGGCGCTGAAGACCGCCGCCAAATCCCACGGCCTCGACGGCGCCGACGAGCTCCTCGCCCGGCTCGGTTCGGCGGAGCTTTCGGCCCGCGACGTGGTCGCCCGCCTCTATCCCGAACTCGGCGGAGGCCCGGAGGCGGAGGTCGAGGGAACGCTGGCCGTCGTCGGCCTCTCCTCCGGCCAGTCCTTCCAGCGCGCCCAGTGCTGCCAGCCGGTGCCGGGTCAGCGCATCGTCGGGATCGCCAGCCGCGGCGCCGGAGTCATCGTCCATTCAATCGACTGCGCCGCGCTCGAGGAACTGGAGGACGACACCTCGCGGTGGATCGACCTGCACTGGAGCCCGGGACGCCACGCCGCGGTGAACAACGTCACCCTGGATCTGGCGATTTCGAACGAGTGGGGCGTCCTCGGGCGCATCTGCTCGCTGATCGGCGAGCAGAAAACGAATATAAGCGATATGCACTTCGTCGACAGGAAACCCGATTTTTATCGGCTTCTCTTGGACATAGAAGTGCGGGACGCGGAACATCTGCACGCGGTGATGACCGTCATCGAGGCGGATTCGGACGTCGCCTCGATTTCGCGATACAGGGATCTCGATCGACGCCCCTGAAGGGAAGAAAGGAATTCCGGTGTTCAAACGCCGCACACCAAGATCATGGGCCGCCGCGTTCCGCGAGTTCCTCTGGCCGCGCTCGGGCTGGGCCCGCGCCGCGTCCTACGTCGGCAAACGGGTGCGCCGCATCCCCGACACGCCCGAAAAGATCGCCCGCGGCGTGTTCGCCGGGGTGTTCACCGCGTTCACCCCCTTCTACGGCTTTCACTTCATCACCTCGGTGATCGTCGCCGTCATTGTCCGCGGCAACATCATCGCGGCGCTGCTCGCCACCTTCTTCGGAAACCCGCTGCCTTATTTCCCGATCGGAGTGGTCTCGCTCCAGACCGGATACTTCCTGCTCGGCGGCCGCGAACCTCCATCGAGCGGCGAGGTCGAAAGCGGCCTGTTCGCCAGCTTCGCCGGCGCGGGCGCGGACCTGTGGGCGAATTTCATGGCCGTGTTCACCCCCGACCGGGCGGATTGGACCCGCCTCGCCCACTTCTGGGACACGGTGTTCCTTCCCTACCTCGTGGGCGGAATCGGGCCCGGCCTGCTGGCGGG
>JANQKA010000466.1 GCA_028281405.1 Hasllibacter sp.
GTGTCCTGCCCCGTCTGCGGGTCGACCCGGATTCAGAAGTCGCTCATGGCTCCGAGCGTGTCCGACTCAAAGGCGAAGGAGCCGAAACTGACCGGACAATCGGAGCCGGAATCGAAGCTCGAGGCGGCGCTGACGGAATTACGGCGCAACGTGGAGGAGTCGTCCGAGTACGTGGGAGATCGATTCGTCGACGAGGCCCGGGCGATCCACGACGGCGAAGCCCCGGGCCGCGCCATATACGGGGAGGCCCGACCCGAGGAGGCGAAGAAGCTGAACGAGGAAGGTATTCCCGTCGCCCCGCTTCCGTTCCTGCCCCGCTCCAAAGTTAACTGAATTTCCGTTCGGAGCCGCCCGGTCCTACCCGTCCGTTCCGGCCGCTTGGAAGAATCCCGCTCCGAAAATCTCCGTCGCGGGCGGATGGCTCACGGGGACCGCGGCCCCGCACGGGCGGGAAACCGGACACGCGCGAGGCGGTTCGCTGACGCTTCGCGGACAAGCGGCGACGCGTTTCCACGCGAAGGCGAAGGGTACGGAGCGTATGGCCCACGCTCCGCTCGGTCGAGCTTCCTTCCCGGACCCGCTGAAAGCGGGCGGCGCCCCGCAGCCGTGGTCGAATCGGCCTTGATCGATCTACCGCTCCAAAAACTCGACCAGCTTCGCGGCGAGAGCTTCGCCGTCGCCGATGATTTCGCACTCCCATAGCACCAGGACGTCCCATCCGGCCTCGCCCAGCGCCGCTTGGTTGCGCAGGTCGCGTTCGCGGTTGCCCTCCAATTTGGGCTTCCAGAAATCTCGGCGCGACTTCGGCATCCGGACGCGCTTGCAGTTCGGGTCCGGATGCATGTGCCAGAAGCAACCGTGGACGAATATCACCTTGCGCCTCGGGCCGAACACCAGATCGGGCGTTCCGGGAAGATCCCTCCGGTGAAGCCGGTAGCGGTAGCCCATTCCGTGCACGAGCCTGCGCACGGCGAGTTCCGGTTTGGTGTCCTTGCCGCGGATCCTGCTCATGAGGACGCTTCTCTCGCGCGGGGTCAGCGTATCCATCGTGCCTGAACACCTCCCGGACATGACCGCGAACGAACCAACCGCGGACATCGCAGCCCGATTGCGTCGGGAATCAGGCTCGACACCCCGTTGTGATCGAGGCGTCCGGGGTGGTCAAGCGCCGCGCCGCGCGCATCCATCGCGGGTGGGAGGAGCATCCGCGATGCCCGATTCGACCACCGATCAAGCGAACCGGCCAAGAATCGAGCCGGTCATCCGCATCCCCGTCCCGATGGGGCGGAAGCCGTGCAGCCCAGCGGCGGGCCAAGTCGAGGCACGGGTTCGGGCAACGATGGCTGTTGCGCCCCGGGGAAATTCAATCCCGCGAAGGCCATAGCCCGTAACATGGCGTATCCGTCAGGTCCGGGTGATTGTTCACCCGTGCACGGAGGATGCTCCTCGGCCAGACCGATGGGCACAAGCCCGACGGTCCGCTACTCGCGCCGAGGAGGTTGGCGCGAATCCTCCGACCAAGGCAACCAATCGAGGGTCGGCGCGAATCCGGCTGGACTCCAGCGAACACAATCATCACGATGGCCGCCCGCCAGACCGTCAGGTCCGCATAGCGTCTGGGGCCCCGTCACCCCGAATGCCTCCGAAAAGCGATTTTCGGCTTTCAAGAAGACGGAATCCCTTGGGGAATCAAGCGGTGTTCCTATTCAATCCGGTTCGGAAGAGCGGCCACAGTGATGATTCTATCTGAAAACATTGGCGTCGATCGCTCCAATGCTGCTGCCGATGAGGGCGATAATGCAAGCCGCCGCCCCGAATTGAGCTTCATATTTCATAGAGATATGAATACTCGTCATAGAATTCTTTGATTTCGCGCTCGACTTCTTCACGGTTCTCTTTCCTATCTGGCAACTCAGCTGCCCATTCCCGCCCGGGATGAATGAAATCCCACCGGGGCCGCATCGTTCCCGCGCGCCCCCCACCTGGAGCATGGTTTCCGAACCCATCCAATCTCATGTTCCAAATCGGCATAAACTTGGAAATTAGCAAATTTTCCACCAGAGAAATAAATAAATCATCCACAACAAGGAAACGCACATAGAAGTCTTTTATTTCAAGGTTTGTAGCATCGTTAATGCTTGCGGTGTGTTCGCTCAATCGTTTGAACAGATTCTTTTCCTGATTCAGATTTGACTCATCGAGATTCCGCCCCTTGCGTTTTCCTTTGGGGTCGGCCTTTCCGACATAGATAGGGGCATCCCACCGATCGCCTTCATTCGCCTTTTTGAGAGGAAAATATAGATCGAAGTCACCGATGTAGTAGATCGCATAGACACCAGCCCCCACGAACGGCTCCACCCAGTCCATGGGTTCCGGTTGGTTGGCGAGAAGCGCATTCGCTGCGGATTCGGCCAAATTATCCTTGTCGAGAGGATTGAATGGCGTGACATCCCGATTTTTTTTGTTCTGCTTCGACATCAGTGAACTCCTCCCTTCGCTGAAACATCTCCAATTTTCTCCTGCACGAGGCGCTCGGCCACGGACGACGCAATTGCCGCGATGAAATTCACAGGAACGGCGTTGCCCAACTGACGCATCGCCTCGGTCCACGCTCCGCGGAACACGAAGTCGTCCGGAAATCCTTGCAATCTGGCCGCCTCACGGACAGTGAAGTAGCGGCAAGATCCATCCGACCGGACCAACATGTTCTCCCCCCCCGGAACTCCGTGATCTCCCGCCTTCAGTGCCTTGGCCGGCGCGTCGAGGGGAGAACCGGTGTGACCGGGGTAGGAGCGGGCGCCTGGTTGGTGAATGTGATTCGCGATTCCCGGCGTTGCGCGTCCATCCGAACGGGGTTTGGGCAAAGTGTCGAGTTCGTCCCTGACTGTACGCCAGGGCTTGTCCCCGCCCAAATCGTCACTCCCTCGAAGGAAATCGATTCGTTTCGCCAAACCGGCGGGAGCGGACCCCCGCTTCTTCAATGGGACTCGGTGCCGCTCCCAATAGTCCCCGCTGACCCACTGATCGTGGATAAGGCGATCTCGGGAGTGCGTCGGCTCAGGGAAATTCCACCGGACATCCCGATCATTCCTGAAGCCGACGAAGATTACACGGTGACGGCGTTGTGCTGCACCATAATCCGCCGCGTCGAACACTTTCCGAAGCACGGAGTATGTTACTCCGTGGTCGCCCTTCGACGTCCGTTCACGCTCAAGTCGTCGCATGTGGTCCGGCCACTTCTCCCCTCGTCGCTGCATGATCTCGGGCATGCTCATGCGAAGTTCGATGTAGGCGACATAATTCGCAAATGCTGGTCGCATCAGACCCCGCACGTTTTCGATGAGGAAGGCACGGGGCTTCACTTCCGCGACAATGTTCGCGAAGGCCGAAAACATGTCCCGATCATCGTTGTAAGCGCGGGCGCGCCCCCCTACGGAAAACGGTTGACACGGCGGTCCGCCGGAAACTAGATCGATGTCACCCGAAACGGTGCTTGCATCATAGTCCCGAACATCGCCTTCGAACACGCACAGGTCGCGAATCAATGGATGGCCACCGACAGCGTTCATCCTGAGTGTCTCGCACGCCCAGCGATCCCTTTCGACCGCAGCGACCGTGTGGAACCCCGCAAGTTCCGTTCCCAAAACGATTCCTCCCGCCCCGGCGAACAGTTCCAGCGACCTTAGGATGTGCGAAGGCCCCAACGTGCTGGACGCACGTTCAAACAGGTCGCGCCTGGGGGCCGCGCCATTCGCGACCGCATCGCGAATCACCGAATCACCCCGTCTGGGCGAATCGGCCCCGACCTCAGCACGATTCCTCATCGCATCCTCCAACTCCAACGACGTTGCCGGACGCAACATCTACCATGGTTCACCACAATATACAGCGCCCCGGGTTCGTCAACCTACAATTCTTCGCCTGGAACCACTGCGTACACTCGATCCACAGCATCGCCGCACCCGCCACCCCGCCCCTTCAAATGTGCGTGGATCAATGACGGGTGAACACGCAACCAACGCGCCAGCGCGTTCTCTTGCGAGGGCGCCGACACAAGTCTCGCGGTGAACAGACTCACAAAAATTCGGTGCTCGCGCCGTCATACAACACAGGAGGTCCACGTCGTTCAGGTGCGGTGCGGCTTGGCCGAAGTTCCAACAGGCTTCAGTCTCCCGTGTTCCCGCGACCTAAACGACCACCAGTCGATGTCGCCGGCGCGGTCTCGGCCACCTACTGGGGTCCACCTTGCCTAACAGGCCGGGCTGCGTCGCCGTCACGTCACTCCGATCCGTCCCTGATTTCACTATCGCCGCCGGACGGAGCCGAACATCCCACCACGGTTTCGCGAAGGGCGTCGCGGGCCAAAACGTATACCAAGGCCTTGAACACCTTCTTGTATGAGGCCACGGACATCTCGTCTCAAACAAGCACTCGTCAGGGCAGGCCCCTGTTGATCGTGGCCCCCCAGCAGGCCGAAAGCGCGTGTGGCATTGCTCCGCAAGCGCCTCGGCAGGATGGGGTCATGACATGCCCCCTAATTTACTCGCATTCGCAACCGGACAATGTTTCTCTTTGGCCTCAACCCGGAGGAGGTTCCGCGTCCCGGGTGGAGGCGGTCGTCGGCTTCCTCCTCTCCCGTTCCCGATCTTCCTCTACCCTTGCCGTCTCTTCCAACGCGGCCGCGAACACCACCGGCGGAAAGTTGCCATGGCGGCTGTGCGACCGCTCCATGTTGTATGCAACCCACAAGGCTTCGAGAATTTCACACGCTTCGCCCAATGTTCGGAATCTTGGCGGTTCAGGCATTCGTCGCGGCAACGGCCGTTGAAACTCTCAATGAAGGGATTGTCCGTAGGCGTTCCGGGTCTGTTGAAGCACAGCGTGACGCCATGCTCGTCCGCCCACCGCCGACCGCACTCGAATCGAACTCCGTCCCGTTGTCCAACCGCAGGGCCGTCGGGTAGCCCCGCTCCAGCGCGACCCGGTCCAATGCCTCCACCACGCGCTGGCCGGAAGCGAATAATCCGCCTCAATTGCGAGGCCCTTGCGCTTTCGACGCATGCTACCGTAGACACCGCCAGCGTTTCCCGGGGGAACCCATGCCCGTTCTAGTGATGAAATTCGGCGGCACTTCGGTTGCCACGCCCGAACACATCAAGCGCGCCGCGGAGCGCGTCGGAGCTGAGGTGTCCAACGGCCATGACGTCATC
>JANQKA010000541.1 GCA_028281405.1 Hasllibacter sp.
GGGAGACCGAACCCGAAACCGAGGGTGGGGGCGCGGCCTCCCGGACCGGGCGGACGGACATCCGCGAGCTGGTCCGACCGCGGACCGGCGGCGCATGGACCCTCCTGAATGATCGGGGCTCTCCGGGAATCGCGAAGCCGTGGGATCCTCCGCCGCCGGTCCGCGGTCGGACCAGCTCGCGGATGTCCGTCCGCCCGGTCCGGGAGGCCGCGCCCCGACCCTCGGTTTCGGATTCGATCTCCCGGCGGGCCGCTCGCGGAATCCTGTTCTCCATCCGGGTGATCCCCGTATTCATTGTCGGGCTTCGTGATGTGAGGAATCTTCGTTGGCGCGGTCGCGTCCTCAACCCGGAGTCGGTGTTGAGGTGTTGGGTGTTCGGCCACCCTCGATTCCGCCGGGTGTGATGCGCGGGGCGCCCTTCGGCCCGCCCGGCGTCGACGTGGAGCGTGTCGGGGCATCTCCGGTCTCATGGGCGCGCTTGGGCGGTTGCCGAGGGGGATGACCCCGCGAACCACCCCGTCCTGGTGGTTCCGCGGACCATCGCCTTGTTGAGCGGACATGCGATTGGCGGGCCTGTCGCGCGTGACACCATGGGTGGCGCCGGGTCGACGGGGTGTCCGATGTCCCCGCCACTTCGAAACGGGGCCCTACGATTGTCGCGCTTCGCGGCCATGAGGCCGACGAAGGCGATTCCTTCGCGCGATGGGGCGGTGACTTCACCAAGATCGCGCGCCCGCCGATCCTGACCGGATACCCGGCGTCTCATCGGTTGGTGGAAGGTGTTTTCCTAATCGGGCCGCTGAATCCCGGGCGGCCACGCGCGCGTGATTCGACCGGACGCCGGCGCCCCGGTTGACCGTTGGGTGGTCCCGCCCCATCCGGAAGGATGGATTCCAGATCGACTGGACCCCCGGATCCTCCCGGGCGCGTGAGGTTTGGCCGGTCGGCCAGATCGGGAACGATTCCACGGATTCGGGATATCCTCAAAGTTCACTACGGAATTCCATTATCGAAGGAGGGTAAACGGGTTCATGCTTCTCGATGAAATCGTGATTGCCGGGCAAGAAAACGACTCCATATACCCGGAATCAGGTATGATCGTCCGACAAACAACGAACCCCATGTGCCGGAACGACTTGGCGACACCCGCCGGATGGCAAACAAAGGATAAGAACATGATAACTATGAAATTCCTGGCGGATCGAAAAGAGGAAATCGACCTTCCACAATCCCTCCAGATCAAATCGACGACGAAGCGCTTTGAATTTCTCCTCGCCGTCCAGCGTGACGATTGGAATTTCGAGGAATCTTCTCCCGCTTCCAAAGTCAAGGAAGTCAAAATCGCCGAAAAGGAAGTAATGGACTTCATTGACGTTTGGGATAATTAACAAGGAAAATCCATCCTGAGTTCACATGATGAATGGGACGGGGAAATATACGAAGCGGCCCTTGAATTTGCCGATGCTGACCCATGCTGCGAATTCTGAACATTTCGGCTGTGTCTTCACACGGAGATCACTCGGCCAATAGGAGACCAGTGATCAGTAGTCGCGTTTCACGGAAGAGGAGGAGGAGTCGATCGCCCGCGACCGGGGATTGACCGATGGACTATTTCGGGAATTGAAGCAACTTCATTGTTTTTCTTCCGAAAAGCACCGCAAGGGCTCATTGATCGTCCGCGGATGAAATCCGTCGCCATGGCTCGGCTGACGTTCAAAAATCTCAG
>JANQKA010000569.1 GCA_028281405.1 Hasllibacter sp.
CCCCGCCGGACGCCACGACGCGTTCACGCCACCCGTCCGAATCGCGGACGAATTGCCGGATCGGGAGGGCGTCGAGGAATTCGTTCGCGGCGAAGAGAATGGGCGCGTCGGGCAATTCGTCCAATCCATCGTGCCAAACCGGCGGGTCGGGAGCGAGCGTTTCGGCCTGTTTCCGCCTCAGGGCCGGGGATGCCTCCACGAGGTGGATCGGGAGGTCGGAGAGTCCCGGAACCGCGCGCATCGCGCGGCGCATGTCGGCCAACAGGGTGCCGCGTCCGGGGCCGGCTTCGGCGACGACGGAGTCGGGCCGACTTCCCTGATCGAGCCAGCATTGCGCCAACGCGAGGCCGAGCAGTTCGCCGAACATTTGGCTGATTTCCGGCGCGGTGACGAAATCGCCCTCCACTCCGAAAGGATCGCGGGTCGCGTAGTAGCCGTGCACGGGATGCATGAGCGCGTCGGCCATGAACTCGGCCACCGTCACCGGACCCGTTAGGGACACGCGGGCCCGGATCAGGTCGGCGAGCGCGGTCACGCTCTCCGTCGGGAGAGGAGCACGAACACGATTCCAACGGCGACCACCGGAAGCGACAGAACCTGCCCCATGGTGAGGCCGGCTTCGCCGAGGCGGATGACGTGGCCCCAAGGATTGTCGGGGGTGATGTACTGGCTGTCGGCTTGGCGGAACATTTCGACGAACATCCGGGCCGCGCCGTATCCAATCCAGAAAACGCCGGCCAGAAGGAAGGGCCGCTTCAGCCAACCCCGGTGGGCGAGGATGATCACGACGGCGAAAAGGAGCAGCCCTTCCAGCGCGGCCTCGTACAATTGTGACGGATGGCGCGCGCAGGGGCCCTGAACGCCTGGGCAGTCCTGGGCGGCTTCGCCGGGGAAAATCACGCCCCAGGGCGCGTCGGTGGGGCGTCCCCAAAGCTCGGCGTTGATGAAATTCGCGACGCGTCCGAGGAAGAGTCCGGGCGCCGCCGTGATCGCGAGCATGTCGGCGAGCGACCCGAGGGGAACGCCGTGGCGGCGGGAGAACAACACGACTCCGGCCACGACTCCCATCAACCCGCCGTGGAAGGACATTCCACCCTGCCAGACCATCAGCGCCTCCTGCGGATTCCGCAGATAGTGGCCGGGCTGGTAGAACAGGACGTACCCGATCCGTCCGCCCAGCACGATGCCGAGAATCATCCAGGTGACCAGCGATTCGATCTGCTCCCTGGTCATCGGAGGCCTGTTGGAGGGCCAGAGATCGGGACGCCTGATCATCCGAGCGCCGATCCACCAGGCGATCAGGATCCCCACGATGTACGACATCGCGTACCAGCGCAGGGCGAATTGGAAAGTGCCGATTTGTATCGAGAATATCTCGGGGCTGATGTTGGGAAAGGGGATGGCGTCGATCATTGGGAGAACCGATTTGTGAAGTCGCGGGGGTGTCGGATGTAAGCGGGAGAATGTCAACCTTGATCGCGCGCCGCCCGGACCGCATATGCTCGGGACTGGATGAATTCGAAGGAGGCCGGCATGCAGACCCGGAACAAGGTGTTGGACGACCTTTCGCAGCTCATGACCAACGCCATGGGCGTGGCGCAGGGCGCGCGGGAGGAGGCCGAGACGGCGATGAGCGGCTTGGTGGAGCGGTGGCTCGCCAACCGAGACTTTGTCACCCGCGAGGAATTCGACGCGGTGCGGGCCATGGCCCAGAAGGCGCGGGAGGAGAACGCGGCCCTTCTGGCGCGGATCGAGGCTTTGGAGGCCGGGGCCTCGAAAGCCGGGGAATGATTCCGGTCGGGGAGCGGCGTCCGCGCGGGTGCCGCCCGGGGCTTTCGGCGACGGGTTCCCGGCGGGGCGGGGAGTCCGGTATCCGGATCCTGCCCGGCGGGCGGCTCCCGCTTTGCGGAAAGGCGCGGCGGCGATTCGCGTCAATTCGCGGATGGCCCGGCGGGTGCTTGACGAGCGCGGTTCGGGAACCCGCCCGACCGGGGAGGTTTCGCGGAATTCGGGCGGATTTCTTGACGCGCGCCGCGCAGTAGGTGGGCCGAACGCCGGCCGCGGCGCCGCGGACGATCGAACCCCATCGAATTCCTGTCGCTCCGGGACGGATGGCGCGGATGTGGCCGCTTCGCGGGAGGGCACCCGCGTGTGGACGTATGACGTTCCAAATCACCGCCTAACCTTGAGGAACGGTGGCTTCGCCGCGGCCGAACGGTTGGGGCTCGCGGATTGAATCCGGTCGCCGCCGCGGCGTCCGTGTCTCCACGCATGTGCCCCGTGTCGACTTGCGGAACGATTGCTCGGATATGCGCCGGTCTCTCCCCGCCTGCGCGGACGGCATATGTGGATGATCACCCGCGCCGAAGCGGATGCGGGACTCTCCTCACATGCCCGGAAGTCCTCCCCGGGCGTGTAGAATGCGCGGGATGCCGACCGTTTCGCCTCGACGGTCTCCGCGGGAGCGTGCGGACCTCGGGATCCAGCGAAAGAGCTGGAAC
>JANQKA010000212.1 GCA_028281405.1 Hasllibacter sp.
AGTCGAACAGGGAGACGCCGTCGCGGGAAGTCATGGCATGAACTCTCTGTGTGAAGAACGGTGGGTCGACATAGACGAGGTCAACTCCTTCGAGCCGCATGTTCCGAAGGACGTCGAGGCAGTCGCCAACGAAAACTTGGTTCTTGACTTTCACTGGTTCTTCTCCGCGGCGATGGCTTGCGGGATTTCCTTGAGTCGCATGGCGTGTTCCAAGCACTTTCCTCATCCCGTCCCTTCCGGCGTTGTCCCGTTGCTTAATTTCGGGAACCCCGCCCAGCAACATCGCGCTTTGGAGTTTGCTCGGCGCTCCGAATCCTTGTCCACGAATATCTTGAAGAGGCTTGCGGGAGCAAGGCCGAAATTGCCGCCCAGGGCGGGGCGCCGGTCATGCATGAACGCCGCACGGGGGAATCTCGACCATGATGATGGGTGGGGCGCCGTTGCGAAACCGGTCCTTCAATCGGCCGGGAGGCCGGATGCACTTTCCAGTCGAGTCGCTCCGAATTCCCTGAGGTGCGCCGTGCGGGGCGTGCCGGTGACCGATGCGGCGCGGGAGACCTTGACGGGAACCGCTCGCGAAAGCCGATGGAGTCAAGAGGGGGTCCACCCGGAATCCCGTCTCGTGGGAGGCATGTAGCGAGGCCCACGGTGTGCGTGGACGGCTTCCGCGTTTTCGGTCCCGCGCGGGGGAGTCTATTTGATAATCCCGCGCGTGGCTTGGCTGGAGCCGTCCCCCTTCGTGCGCGGGGCGACGGACCGTCGAGCAACCGATGCGGGCCATCGGCGTCCCGCCCCGCGCGCCGTGCGTCGGACATCGAACCGGGGAGGGCACATGTGCCTTCGACAGCGCTTCAATCAGCGGGAATTGATACGGCATCGAGGAGCGGGCCTCATATGAAACCCCCGCCCTCCGGGGGAATATCGTCGCGGCCACCGCCGGTCCATCACGTCTTTGCCCGCGGGTGGGTGGGTGGGGCGCCGAGCCAGGGCCTGTGGACATTCGCTTCCAGCGGTTTGGGGCGAAATTTTTGATTTTTTGGATTCCCAAGAACGATTCGGCATGATTCAATCTCCAAAATTGGGGCGCCGACGAGCACAACTCGACACAAGATCACGAACCGCAATTTCATAACGATCGAGCCTTGGCTTCCCGGCCGGGAAGGGGACGGCGGCGGGACGGCCGTGGACAACCGCAAGTTCTTGAACGCCGTCCTGCGGATCATCGGCACGGATTGTTCGTGGCGGGATCTTCCCGAGAGATTCGGGAAGCGGGACTCTCTGCAGACGGTTCCGCGGGTGGGCCAAGAAAGGCGTTTCCGCCCTAATTTTCGAGAAGTCGCTCGGGAAAACCGCCTTCGGGCGCGTGATGGCCGATGGAACGACCCGCCGTGCTCACCAGAAGGCCGCGGTCGCCGGGAAAGACTTCGGCCCACAGGCCATCGGTCGGTCTCGCGGCGGCACGGGCGGCGCCGCGCCGCGGCCCTGGGCGGAATCGCTTCGGGGGGATGCTGGATCGGGAAATTTTGGACGTGCGCCGGACGGCCATGTCGTCGAAGGGCGTCGTGGGGTCTTGAGCCGGGTCTCGCGTTCGGGTATGTGGAATCCGAGGGTGATTAGCTCAGTGGTAGAGCGCTTCGTTCACATCGAAGATGTCAGGAGTTCGAATCTCTTATCACCCACCAAATTCGACGGGGAACCGGGTTTGTCGCGGTTCCCGTTCGCCCCCCCGTCGGCTCCGGACCGCGTGGGCGCAGAAGAAGGAACAAAGCGGGAAGATTGTGCAAATCTCGATTAACCAGAAATGTTTGGCCCCTCAATCATGTCCCACCGTGTCTCGCTTCTGGGTTCCTGGGTGTATCTCTACTTTCATCCAGGGATTCCGCTCGTGGAGTTTGGCCCGCGGCCAGTCCGCGCCGTATGCCTTGTCCGCGATGAACGCGTCGTACGTGACTTCTTTGTACAGCTGTTCGACCGCCTCGGCTCGTGCGCTTGGCCGGGGAGAGACGTGAAATCGACCAGGTTGCAGGCGCGTCTGTCGGCGCGACAGGTTTGGTGGCGATCCCGCCGCTGGACCGACGAAGGCCTGCGGGCCGAGGTCTTTGGCCGCGTCGGCCGGACGGTGCCGCGCCGCGGCCACGGGCGGCATCGCTTCGGTCCGGCGTGTCGGAAGGGGAAGCCGCCGACAACCCGGATCGATTTTGTCGCCGAATGGTGGCGATGGGGGTTGAGCCGCGGCGCGCGGTCGGGTATGGGGGCACCGCGGGTGATTAGCTCAGTGGTAGAGCGCTTCGTTCACATCGAAGATGTCAGGAGTTCGAATCTCTTATCACCCACCATTTCGGCGGGGAGCCGCGTTCGGGAGGCTCCCCGACCCGCCGTCGCCCGCTGTCCGGCGCGGTTCGGAGGGGGAGGAGGACCGTTCGCCGTTCGTCCCCGACCCGCGATCGGCTTCGATTTCACCTCGCGCGACCGCGCTTCCCGGGCGCGTCCGGATCGGCTCTCCGCGCCGGGCGGGCGTCCGGATGCCCGCCGGAACCGATGGGACGGGTCTTGGATGCCCGCGTGAAGTTGAAGCGGACCACAGGCATCGCTTCCGCAATTCGATGGTGAAGTGCCGCGCGCGGACGGCTCCGACCGAGTCCCCGGCGCGCCGGAGGCCAGTGGAGGATGAAGCAGGCGACACGCGGATTCGGAGATGCTTCGCGGAGGCTGGCGCGGGGGTATTCTCCGGCCGCCGAGCGGCACCACCCCTTTCCAAAATCAACGGCGGAGGGAGCGGTCGTGGCGCGCGCGGCGGCATGGCGGACCTGCGATGCCCGGACATCGGCGGCCACCGCATTGTGGCCATCGACGGCGGGGTCCACACGAAAGAAGATGGTGGGGGGCCCGCAGGCTCCGGCCAGCGTAGGGGCATGAAGCAGGAACAATGCTGGAGTATTGTTAAGATCTGGTATGTTTGGATCAGTATTGGCCCTCACTGGCACAGGCGGATACGACGACTTGGCGAATCCGCCTTCAATTACGAAGTCGGGTGAGGCGACCTGTTCGGAAATTCATCGAGGGAACGCTCCGACCAGGACACAGTCGGGCGGCAACCATGAGTCCGCGCGTATCCGTGAAAGTGACGGGGAGGTCGGGGTTGGCCGGGACGAGGATGGCCGGCCACATGCGCGTGGCTTGCGGGCAACGAGGGTCGAGCATGGCGCATTCGGTGTGTTGATCATTCCAGGAATGTTCGGTAGGAACGACGTGTCGGAGGAGTGGAATGATGGATGGAAGCCCGACGCGGCGGTCGATGACGTTCGACTTGGAGCATCATGGGGTCGGACGATCGCTGCTTCTGCATGGCGACTGTTTCGAATGGTTGAGCCGGGTCGGGGATTGGTCGATCGATGCGGTGGTCACGGACCCGCCTTATGGCGTGAAGGAATTCCGGGCGGAGGAGATCGAAAAGCTGCGGAACGGCGGGGCGGGAGTCTGGCGTTTGCCACCCGCCTTCGATGGCAAGAAACGCGCGCCGCTGCCCAGATTCACGGACTTGAACGCCAAGGACCGAGATGTCCTTCGAAATTTTTTCAGGGAGTGGGCGATGCTTCTGTTGCCCAAG
>JANQKA010000602.1 GCA_028281405.1 Hasllibacter sp.
CCGTGCGTGTCGTGGCGAAAGATGAAATCCAGGTTTCGATCAAGGGCGTTGGACGTCGGGACGCGGATTCGTTCGCCAGAAAGGTCAACGCGGCGTGGACAGCGATCATCGCGGACGTCCTCGACAAGAACCGCGCCGAAATCGATGGCGTCCTGCGCGGAATTGAGGAAATTCAGGATCCCGCCCGCTATCCCGCGGCTTGCGCGGTGTCTCCCCTCCTTGTTCGGGCCCGTGCATTGGAGGAAACGCTGTTCTCCGGGATTCCCGGCGAGGCGGTCGACGGGGAAAATTCCGCGCGGATCGAGAAAATCCGGGACTTCGCGCGAACCGCGCGCGTCCACCGGGAACGCGCCGTCGGTCTGTTCGAGGAGAAGGAAACCGCGCGCTGGAAGAGGTTTTTCGACACCTTCGAGAAAAATCCCCTCACTCCCGAACAGCGACTCGCCGTCGTCGCGGACGAGGACGCCACGCTCGTGCTCGCCGGGGCCGGTTCGGGAAAGACGAGCGTGATCACGGCGAAGGCGGGTTACCTCCTGAAATCGGGCATCCGCCGATCCGACGAAATCCTGCTGCTCGCGTACGCGAAGGACGCGGCGAAGGAAATGTCGGAGCGAATCGAGGAGCGTTGCGGCGTCCCCCTGAAGGCCGGAACCTTCCACTCCCTGGCCTACGGCATCATCGGAGCCGTCGAGGGGAGCAAGCCGCCGCTGGCCCCCCACGCAACGGACGACAAAGCATATCTCGCGCTGATCGCCGAAATCCTGAAGCGTCTGGTCGTCTCCGATCCGAAAGTTTCAAAGCTCGTCATCGCCTGGTTTTCCCACATGCGCGTCGAGGAGAAAAGCGAGTGGGATTTCAAGGAGAAGCATGATTATTACACCTACATCGAAAAAGTGGACCTCCGCACGCTGCGGGGCGAAAGGGTGAAAAGCTTCGAGGAGTTGATGATCGCGAATTGGTTTTATCAGAACGGCGTTGAGTATGAATACGAACCGGAATACGAACATAGGGTTTCGGCGGACGGGAGGCGGGAGTATTGCCCGGATTTCCGGCTGACCGAGAGCGGGGCATATGTCGAGCATTTCGGGGTGAGGAGGAAAAGGGAACCGGACGGAACATACAGGCTGACGACCGCGCCCATGGTTGACCGGAATGAATACTTGGCGGGCATGGAGTGGAAACGCGAAGTTCACGCGAAGCACGGAACAACCTTGATCGAAACGTATAGTTATGAGCGTCAGGAGGACCGCCTGTTAAAATCCCTTGCGGAAAAAACCGCCCCGTACGCCACTCCTCGTCCGCGCGACCGGGAATCTCTGTACGACCGCGTCGCGGAGTTGAATCAAGCGGATGATTTCGTGAAGCTTCTCGGGACATTCCTGCGCCATTTCAAGGGGGGAGGCCATACATTGGACGAGTGCCGCGCGAAGGCCCGAACGTCGGGTATGGGGCGCCGGGCCGAGGATTTTATTTCCATCTTCGGCGCCGTCCACGCCGAGTACCAAGATAGGCTTGGAAGCCGCATCGATTTCGAGGACATGGTGCTCCGGGCGGTCGAACATGTTGAAAGCGGGCGGTACCGCAGCCCGTACAAGCACATTCTGGTCGACGAGTTCCAAGACATTTCCAGAAGCAGGGGGCGATTGGTCAGTGCGCTCAAGTCCCGGCATGCCGACGCCCGCGTGTTAGCCGTGGGGGACGATTGGCAGTCGATCTATCGCTTCGCGGGAGCGGATATAAGTCTCATGAGGAACTTCGGCGGCGAATTCGGCGGTGAATTCGCCGGATTAACAGGGATATGCCGGACGGTCGACCTCGGTAGAACCTTCCGCTCTGTGGACGGGATCGCCCGCGCGGCGCGCAAATTCGTTCTTAAGAATCCCGCGCAGATAAGGAAAACCGTCGTTCCGGCTGGCGCGGCCGTGGGCCCCGCGATACGGGTGGTGCCGACTTTCCGAGGCGAAGCGGAGCAAAACTTGCGGAGCGCGTTGTCCGATATCGCGGATCGGGCCTCGTCGGAGGGGAAGCGCGCCGGTGTTCTCTTGCTGGGAAGATACAAACATAGCATTCCGAAGGACTTGAACGGGCTGCGACGGGATTTTCCCGGGATCGACATATGGTTCAAGACCGTTCATTCATCGAAGGGCTTGGAGGAGGATCATGTTGTCATCCTTGACATGTTCAGGGGAAGGATCGGGTTCCCCTCGGAAATCGAGGACGACTCCCTTCTGGGTTTGGCGATGCCCGTCGCCGAGGGGTTCGAACACGCCGAAGAGCGCCGCGTCATGTATGTCGCGTTGACCAGGGCCCGCCACACCGTCACCTTGATGTCGTCGGCTTCCAGACAATCGGCCTTCGTCGACGAGATGGTGGAGGATCCCGAATACGAGGTCGCCCGCGTGGGCGAGGCGCGTCCACAGGACGGGGTTTGCGGTGAATGCGGAGGAAAACTTCTGGCGGTTACGGGTAGGGAAGGGCGGATCCGGTATCTGTGCGAGCACTCGGACCTTTGTGGAAATTCCATGCCTTCATGCGGGAAATGCCACCGTGGGTTGCCGAGACGCGGGGTTGGTTCCGGAGTGGCGGAATGTTCCTGCGGAGCGGTTCACCGGGCGTGTCCGAAATGCGGAGACGGCTGGCTTGTCGAACGGTCGAGCCGCCATGGAAGATTTCTTGGCTGCGTGAACTACCCGAAGTGCGATGGCAAGGCGAAGACAGGGGCGCGACGCTCCGCCCGGTCCAGAGGTCGTTGAGAATCCCGGCGCGCCCGTTTCCGCCACCGGACTGGCGGGGAACCCGATTAATTCAAGCGAACGATTGTGATCCGGGACAGGGTGAAGCGCGGAAGGCCGTGGGCAACCAGAATCCATCCACGACGCGACTCAATGTGAAGGATCAACAGTGCTTACCGAGCACTCAAATTCACCGCGGTTTGGATATGAAAGTCCGCACACGGAGAGATCCTTGGAATACGTTCTCTTAAGACCCATCTCCTTGAACAAACTTCTCGACTCGTCGGGAAATTCACGCGGCGGCGCGAAGGGAAAGTGAAGTGCGGGAGCGGTGCGCCGCCTTTCCAAATCGGTCCATGACCATCCGTGGTAAAGATGCCTTCCCGCACGCGCGGTCGGAGAATTCGGGTGCCGGGTTTTTGGACTGATTCCCTCGGATGAGATTCGATCCAGTTCACTCCCATTGTCATCCGGCGTCGATTTTCCCCGATGTCAGGGCGTTCCTAAATTTCACGATGCTTTCGATCGCTTCATCTTCCGATTTCGGATTGAAAGTACCCGACGCCAGAACATCCGAGTGATTCAGCGCCGCGAAGGCGGCAGTGTTTTCATCGATGAATTCAAAGCCCCCGCGGGTGAATCCGCCTTCTCCGTATAATTCCAGCGCAACAGTTCCGTCAAAATACAATTCAGGATCCGGAACGCCCATCTGGAGTGGCCAGATATTCAGAAAGTCAATTGCGTTTTGGACGGTGTTCGATTTTGGGGAAACACTCCCCGGACCATCCCAACCATCCATCGCATCATCGAAACTCAGCAGAATTTCCCGAATTTCGGAAATTTCTATTGATCCATCAGCGGGTTTGCCGATTTTGGGCCGCCACGTCATTTGGATTTCCCCCATGGGCGAATGCCCGCGTATCCGCCGCAAGTGTTCACGGCCATTTCTTCCCGCGACGGCGGGGCTTTGGTTCCGCGCCGGGACGGATTCGGACGGGTTTCAACCCGTGGTTCGGGGACGGTAGTCCGTCCAAGGGGCACGAAAAGCATGCTCCACGATACGATGGATGACGCCCACGGCTCGCTTTCCGAAGCCCGCGATGCGTCCCCCGCCGGAACCAACCGCGAATTTACGGCGCGGTTCCGACTCCGCGCGCCACCGTGAACGCGCCACGTTTCTCCAACCCGTTCGGCGGCGCCGCCGCAACCGGCCACGGTCGAGGCCAGATTCTCGTACGTCAGGCAGGTCACGCTCGCATGCGGTGAAATCGTCATCGTCACTTCGGTTCTCGTCCCGTCACCTCTCCGATCCTCCCACGGTCGAACCGATTCGTCAAGAGTCTCTTGTCGCATCGGGCACTCCCGCCGCTCAATCGATGCCAATAAGGGGCGATCCGACATGGTTCCAGCCCGAATTCTGCCGATCTCGGGCACGCTTTCAGGAAAAATCCACCACGTGCGCGCACGGTGAGGTTGAATTCCCCGTATGCGGAGCGATCTCGGCCGCCGGGCCGGGTTCTGTTATCCTATGGTTTTGGTCCAGTCAGCATTTCCACTTCTCGGTCTCCTACGCGTGGCGGCGCTTCCGGCGGGGGGCTGGGGAGGCCCGATCGTTTCCCCTTTTCCTCCTGGAAACCGCCGAAAGGGAGGATCGGGCCGCCGAAGGAATGTTTCACCTGATCTCGCCGCAGCCGCGGACTCTCCCGCACGGCCAACTCGACACAGGTTCCGTTTCGAAGGAAGCGAAGGATTCCTGGCGCGAACCCCGCCGCCCTCTTCCCGAATCCGCCTCGGATATGGGCGTCGCGGAAGGGGACAACGTCGTTCTGGAGAACGACCGCGGCGGCTGACTGACGGGCGCGGTCCCCGATCCGGGCATCCGGCGGGATTGCGTCAGCTTGGCGACGGGTGCCAGGTTCGACCCGCAAACCGTCTCGGGGCGGCGCACCGATGTTCACGGCAATCCGAATGTCCTGACGATCGACAAGGGCGCATCCGGGCTTTCTCAGCGCAACATCGCCCACACGGCCATGGTTCGGATATCACGTTGGGACGGATCCCTTCCACCCTTCAGGGCACGCGCGCGACCGACGATCCCGCCACGGCGATGAGGTGTCGGAAGTCCTTGGGCGAATTCGCGGAAGTCGTGAGCATGCGGACTCCATCCCGGTGATTCCCGGCTCGGCGCCGTTCGAATCGGGACCGAACCGGATGGAGGCCGACCGGCGCAATTGACGGCGCGGACGCCGCCCGGTGGCTTGGAGATCAATCAATCCACTCTTCGTCCAGGGAATCCGGGGATGGAAGGTTTCCGTGGAATGCCTGGCGGTGTAGATGGATGTTCACGCGTGCGGTGAGCATTTGCTCCATCGTCTTGATGGAGAGTGGCTGATCTTCGGCCGTGACCTCGATTTGCGTCTCTCCCCAGACGCCGAGATTCCCAGTCCAATGTCCGCTGTCCCTGATTCGGGAGGCGGCGGCGCGGAAGTCCGGAATTTCCTCTTGACCGCCCGCGATGACCCATGAGTTGTCCGTGGGGTAATCGATCCAGCCATTTGGCCGTTTCCCGTATCCGCCGCATTGAATCATTGTCGTTCCCCAGTCTCCGTAGACGATCCTTCGGTTTCCGGTGACCCGCTTCACACGGGCGATCAGATCGCGGTTGGTGAAACCGACCTCCTCGAATCCGCCGAAGGCGGCGAAGTTGTTCGGAAACGAACTGCACGAAATCGCTATGGGAATATCGGGAGGGGTTTCCCTGAAATACTTGTTGATGTACCCGCTCGCGACGGGTTCGACCATGAGGGCGTCCGGCACCCAACCCAGTTCGAACACGATCGCGTGGTCGTTGGAACCGTCCGCCGCCAAATCGTCCGCCAGTTCCGGCATCCAAGCGGGCATTCCGGCCCCTATTCCATCGGCGAGATTCAAACGAAGGCAGAATGTCCTGCCATTCGCGCGGGCCCACGCGATTTGTCTCCGGGCGCTTTCGATCGTCTGCCCCGCCATAAGGACGCACGGGCTCGCGTTGGGATGGTCTTTCAGCAAACTCCACCACGCGTCGAGGTCGACGGGTGGTCGGGAGAATCTCCGCCACTCGGCGCCCGTCCCGTTCGAGCCGTTCAAGGATAGGTGGCCGGATTCCACATCCAAAAAATATTGGCGCGAAGGGTATGTCAGCTCGAACCAGCCGACCGTCTTGGAGATCGACTCCGGCGTTGGCCCTGGCGAAAGCGGCAGCAGGGGGGTTAGCCGGTCCTTGGCGGCGCCGGGAAGCCGGTCCAAGGCGTTGAACCCGACCGGGCCAACTCCCAGGGTCACGAGGTATTCTTGAACATCCACGGTCGCGGTCCTCCGTCAAACCCCCAATTGCATTTCAATCGCGGCGGCCGAGATTTCGAATGTCTTCGCGAGAGCCTTGGTGACCCCTCGGGTCATCGGACCGGAATGGTCGGCGGTCGCCGCGGAGAGCAGCGCCGGCGGCACCACGAGGTCGAACGCGAGCCGATTGGCCTCGTACTCGAATTCCATGTCCCGACCCGAGCGCAGCAGAACGTTCTCAGACCAGCCGCCATCCGCGACAATCTCATCCCGGTGGAGCAAAAAGTGCGCGAGCTCGTGCGCAAGGGTGAGTCGCCGGTTGATTTTACGGACGTGCCTGTTGACGCGAATGACGAATTCCTCGTCGACAGGGCCTATCCACGCCGAGAGCACGGGGGGCAGATTCGCGAGAACGACCCTGATTCCCAGACGCTTCGCGAGCTCCCCCAACTTGACGGGGGGCCTGGATTGGAATCCCCTGATGGTCTCGCGCGTTTCGGCGGGAAGCTCGAGGAATTCGTTCGACGGGGGTTGGACCGCCCATTTGGCCCACATATCCGGGGTGAGGGTGTTTCCATCCATCGCTACCGCTCCCTTCCGTCTTCGGGGGGGCCGCTCCGGTCATCCCCGGCGGCGCCTCGTCCGGGATTCTGCCTGAGCAACAGCGCGCGTTCAAGGACTTCATCGAACTCGCCGCGCCGGACCATCTCACTGAGAATCCGGTATCCGGCCCCGTCTTCCAAGATGGCTCTGAGGACCGCCGATGGCATGACCTTCTCGAGCGCGGATGGCAGAGTTTCGGCGACTTTCGCGTCAACGCCGGGCGCCAGTTCGGCCGCAAGGGTCTCGTCCACCTTGGCGGACGCGGCGCTCGCGGCTTCGTCCTTGACCTCACGGATCGTCTTGAAGGTCACAAAGCCGACGACCATCGCGGCGACGGCGATGGTGACGCCGATGGCGGTCAACAGTAAGCTGATCTGCGATAGCCAGAGATCCACGAAGTCGGCCCGGGTCGGGTCGGCGTGTGTCGGCTGACCACGACCAAGCGTTCCCCAATCAAGAAACGCCAGCGTCAGCGCGGCTCCGGCGAAGCCGCCGACTATGGATCCGAAGATCATGAGGATCGTTTTTCCCATTATCACTCTCCCGTTTCACACCCTCCATATGGGAACACGACACGAACATGTCAACACTTTCGACCCATCAATTTCACATGGAGCTCGGTTCCGATGACGGGTCGTGGATGCGGCGGCGCTTGGCGACCCCGGCAGGACTTGAACCTGCAACCTATCCCTTAGGAGGGGATTGCTCTATCCAGTTGAGCTACGGAGCCTGACCATGGATAGGTAGCGGATCGAGGGGCGAGTTGCAACACCCCGACGCGCCGATGTCCCGGCGAATCGGAAATTCGATTCGACCGTGGGCCGGAAAAACGCGGTATTTTGGTTCATCCCGCCCGTGCCGGGAGCCCCGGTCGGGGATGGTGGGGCGACCCGAATCGCCGACTTCGGAGCGGACGGGCATCGAACCATCAGCGGCTTCCGCCTCTTGCCCGGGGTCGAAAGCCCTGGCGGGGAATCCCGAACCGGATGCGAATCCCAACAAGCGCCGATTCGATCCACCCACGATGGACTTCGACACAATCCTTTGAAACGCCGGAGGCGGCCCCGCGCCAAGCGCGGCCCGGGATCCGCCCGATTCGGTGACGGATCCACCTTCGCAACCGGACTCGGACGTTCGCGGCGATTCGGCGCGGATCCCCCTGAAGCCTCCGCGAATGACACATCCCAGCGTGGCATCCGGTTCCGTTGTCCAAGGGCGTGCCGGAGGCGGCTCCACGCGAAACCCGCGGCCTGGGGGATCCGCCCGATTCGGTGGCGGAACCACTTTGGGAACTGGAACGGAGGGGTGCCGCGATTCGGAGCGGCACTGCCCGAAGCTTCCACCGGCGGACAAATCGCCTCCGAAGCACCCGGTTCCGTTGTCCAAGGGCGTGCCGGAGGCGGTCCCGCGCGAAATTCGCGGCCCGGAGGATCCGTCCGATTTGATGGCGGAACCACATTGGGAACTGGGACGGAGGGGGCCGCGATTCGGCGCGGCACCACCCGAAGCTTCCACCGGCGGACAAATCGCCTCCGAAGCACCCGGTTCCGTTGTCCAAGGGCGTGCCGGAGGCGGCTCCGCGCGAAACCCGCGGCCCGGGGGATCAGACCGATTCGGTGGCGGAGCCAATTTGGGAACTGGGACGGAGGAGGGCCGCGATTCGGCGCGGCACCACCCGAAGCTTCCACCGGCGGGCAAATCGCCTCCGAAACACCCGGTTCCGTTGTCCAATGGCGTGCCGGAGGCGGCCCCGCGCGAAACCCGCGGCCCGGGGGATCCGTCCGATTCGGTGGCGGAACCACTTTGGGAACTGGAACGGAGGGGCGCCGCGATTCGGCGCGGCACCACCCGAAGATTCCACCGGCTGACAAATCACCTCCGAAGCACCCGGTTCCGTTGTCCAAGGACACGCCGGATGCGGTCCCGCGCGAAGCGCGCCGACCAAGGAGATCCGACCGATTCGGAAAGTGCGATCACCCTCGGGGCCGGAAATGGACGGCCTCCGCGATTCGGCGCGGCGCGCACCGAAGCTTCCGCGGGAGGGCACATCGCCCACGAAGCGCCCGATTCGGTTGTCCGGGGGCTCGTGAAGCGCCCCCGGGCGAGGCGAGCAAGCCGGAGGATCAGTTCGATTCGGAACGGCGGAATCACCCAAGGCACGAAACCGGTTTCCGCCGCGATCCGGCGCGGCGCTCCGGGAAGCATCCGCGGGCGGTCGACCGTCGCCAACCTCCGACCAGACGATCTTCGCCGCCCGGGAACTCCGGGACTGCGTCGAATCACGCCACTCACCGATTCGATTCGTTCGCCGGGAGGGAATCGCCGCCGCGTGGACGACCCAAGCGGATGTGGCTTCCGAGAATTCAGCCGGGTTCGGCAAAGGCGGTTTCGCGCTGCGCACGCCACGAAAGACCGCGGCGGTGGGGGGGCGGCGCTCCGACGCCGCCCCGCCTCTTCAGAAGCCGAGTCCCTCGTACTTCTTCTTGAACCTAGACACGCGTCCGCCGGTGTCCACCAGACGGTTGGAGCCTCCGATCCAGGCCGGATGCACCGTCGGGTCGACGTCGAGGGAGAGCGTGTCGCCCTCGGCGCCCCAGGTGGACCGCATCTTGAGAATGGTGCCGTTGGTCATCTTCACGTCGATGACATGGTAATCGGGATGGGTGTCGGCTTTCATCCTGCCTCTCCTTGAACGCTGGTCTCCGCCGAAGCCTTCTTCTTCGGCCTGTAGTTGGTCTGCTCCGCGATCCGGGCGGATTTTCCGCGGCGCGAGCGGAGATAGTAGAGCTTCGAGCGGCGCACGCGTCCGCGGCGCACCACCTCGATCCTGTCGATGTTGGTGGAGTGCAGCGGAAAAACCCGCTCCACGCCCTCGCCGAAGGAAATCTTTCGGACGGTGAACGACGCGCCGATGCCCTCGCCGCCCCTGCGGCCGATGCACACGCCCTCGTAGTTCTGAACGCGGGTCCGCGTCCCCTCGGTCACCTTGTAGCCGACACGAACCGTGTCGCCCGCCTTGAAATCCGGGATTTCGTGGCCGAGCGCGGCGACTTGCTCGGCCTCCAGTTGCGCGATCAGATTCATCCGCCGCATCTCCTCGTCTGCTCGCGGTGTTCGTCCGCGAAGGTGTCCCGCGCCCGAGAGCTCCGGTCTTCTTCCGGGTCCGCACCGGATTTCTCCAGATACGCCCGCCAGAGGTCGGGTCGCCGTTCCTTGGTCAGCCTTTCGGCTTCGGCCCGACGCCAGTCGGCGATGTTCGCGTGATGCCCGGAGAGAAGAACTTCGGGTATCGCGCGGCCATTCCAGACGGCGGGCCGGGTGTACTGCGGGTGCTCGAGCAGACCGGCCGAGAACGATTCGTCCTCGACGGACTCCCGATTGCCCAGAACGCGGGGTTTAAGCCGAACCGTCGCGTCGATCAAGGCCTGCGCGGCGATTTCTCCCCCCGTCATCACGAAATCGCCCAGGGACACCTCGATCATGTTCCAGTGGTCGATGACCCGCTGGTCGACTCCTTCGTATCTGCCGCAGACGATGGTCACGCCGTCCGTCAAAGACAGCCTTTCCGCCATGTCCTGATCGAGTGGCGCCCCCCGCGGGGACATGCACAGGATCGGCCAATCACCGGCGGCGCCCGTCTGGGCCTCCGCCAGCGCGGCGGACAGTACGTCGGGGCGGATCACCATCCCGCTCCCGCCACCCGCGGGCGTGTCGTCGACGTTCCTGTGCCGCCCGTCGCCGAAATCCCGCAGCGCGATGGTCCGCAGCGACCACAATCCCTCGCTCAGCGCCTTTCCCACCAATGACAGCCCGAGTGTGCCGGGAAAGGCTTCCGGGAACAGTGTGACCACGCGCGCCCGCCAAGCGTCCACCAGGTCCGGCGCGTCCCTCATGAGCTCCCGCAGGGCCGCCGATTCCACCGCGCGCAATCGACCGTGGGAACGGGTGGGCGGGATGTTCGACATGATTGGCGGTTACCCGGCTTCCCCTCCGCCCGCAAGCGGGGGCCGCGGAGCGGGGAGTTTTCGGGGAGCGTGGAGACGCCGGGAACGGAGAAACGCGCCGAGGGGCGCTCCGCGTGGTCGGCGGCGTGGAGTCGTCGACGCCGGGCCGATCCGGTGGGATACTTGTTTGATATCCAATGGATTGGTTCGTTGAGCCGCTCAAAATTCCCGCATTCTTCACTCGGCGGGGCATCCGGCGGGGGCCGGGCACCGCGGGAGGACGCGCAGCCGCTTCCGGTCGCCCGGAAGTGGCGGAAATGCCCGCCTGGACGAATCATCCGACGCAGCCCGGGTCCGCCCGACAATAATTCCTCCGCGTGTCCCGACCCGCCCGGGAAGCGTGGACGCCGCTTCGACATCGCGGGGCCGGGAAGGCTCCGCTCCATTCGCGCGGCGTGGTGGCTCGTCCGGCGATCGGAGTCGCCATCGGCACTCCGACCCGCCTCACGGCGGGCAAGGATCATCCAAACGAATCACTTGGCGGCCCGGGTCGACTCGAATCATCCACC
>JANQKA010000223.1 GCA_028281405.1 Hasllibacter sp.
CACGCGGACGTGAACGCCGCCCTCAACATTCTGCTTCGCGGGGGCGGGGATGCTCCCGGGGCATATAACGTGGGGCGAAAGCCCGAGCGTCTGCCCGGAAAGAGCAGCAATGTCCGACCTTGGTCAGCATTGTATGTATTCCCCAAAAACGACAAGATGCGTCGCGAATTGAAAACCCGACCCGGACCCGGCCGCTTACAAGTCCGGTTTGCAAGGGGAGGCGAAATGACGACCGGATCGAGAAGGGGGGCGAGGCGTGGCAGGGGAGGCGGCCGCGCCGGCATGGCCGCGCGCCGCGGAGGCGCGATAATCGACCAAATGCCGTGGAATCCGCCGACCGTGACGGATCCGCCGGTCGAGCCGCTGGCCGCGGAGGAGGTCGAGAGGATTCACGACACCGCGATGCGCATACTCGAGGAAATCGGCATCGAGTTCCTCAACGAGGAGGCCTGCGGAGTTCTCAAAAAGGCCGGTTGCGCCGTGGACGGCGCCAACGTCCGCATGGGGCGGGATTTCGTCATGGAGATGGTTGGAAAGGCCCCCTCCGAGTTCACCATCACGCCGCGCAACCCCGACAGGGAAATCCGGATCGGCGGGCGGGCCATCAACTTCGGCAACGTGTCCTCGCCTCCGAACTACTGGGATTTGGAACTCGGAAGGAAGATGCCGGGCACCCGCGATCAGAACAGGAACCTGCTCAAGCTGAGCCAGTACTTCAATTGCGTCCATTTCGTCGGCGGATACCCCGTCGAGCCCGTGGACATACATCCGTCCGTCCGGCATCTCGACGTGCTGTATGACAAGCTGACCCTCACCGACAAGGTGGCGCACGCCTATTCCCTGGGCCGCGAGCGGGTCGAGGATGTCATGGAGATGGTGCGCATCGCCGGCGGGCTGACCCGCGGGGAATTCGAGGCCAGCCCCAGGATGTTCACGAACATCAACTCGACCTCGCCGCTCAAGCACGACCTGCCGATGCTGGACGGATGGATGCGCCACGCCCGGGCCGGGCAGGTTTGCGTCGTCACCCCGTTCACGCTCGCGGGAGCGATGGCTCCGGTCACGATGACGGGCGCGGTGGTGCAATCCGTGGCGGAGGGACTGTGCGCGGTGGCGCTGGCCCAGGTGGTCAGACCGGGCGCGCCCTGCGTGTTCGGAACCTTCACCTCGAACGTGGACATGAAGTCCGGAGCGCCCGCCTTCGGCACTCCGGAATACATGCGGGCGACCCAGATGACCGGACAACTCTCGCGCTTCTATGGATTGCCCATGCGCGCGTCCGGATCCTGCGCGGCGAACGTCCCCGATGGCCAGGCGATGTGGGAGACTTCCAACGCGCTCTGGTCGGCGGCGCAGTCGGGCGCGAACATGGTCTACCACGGCGCGGGTTGGCTGGAGGGGGGACTGATCGCCAGCCCGGAGAAATTCGTCATGGACTGCGAGATCCTTCAGCAGATTCAGCGGTACTGCGATCCGGCCATCACCGGCACGGGCGAGGAGGATCTCGCCTTCGAAGCGATCAGGGAGGTGGGCCCGAACGGACATTTCTTTGGAATCGAGCACACCCAGTCGCGCTACAAGGACGCCTTCTACGGCCCGTTCCTTTCGGATTGGAGGAATTTCGAGGCGTGGGACGTCGACGGCGGCGTCTGGACGGCGGAGAGGGCGCACCACCTTTGGAAGCGGATCGTCGCGGAATTCGAACCTCCGGCCATGGACGAGGCGATCCGCGAGGAGTTGGAGGCGTTCGTGATCCGCCGCAAGGAGGAGGGGGGAGCTCCGACCGACTTCTGATGTCCCGCCCGTCCCGGGCGGGCGGGAACGCCCTCCTTGCGCCCACGCGGGTGGAGCGCCGCCCCCAAGCCTCGCAAGCAGCGCCGCCCCCGCGGCCCGCCTTGCGCCCACGCGTGTGGGCACCGGCGGTTTTGATGGAATCGGTGGAGCGAGCCGCGAAGTGGTCAACGCGGATCGTCGAAGGACGTCGAACGCATCGCCAACCGATGTTGTGTTCACGCACAAGCCGCCGGCGCTCCATTTTCGGCCGAGGCGGGTGTCGGCATGGTTCAGGTGCGGGAAGCGGAGCCTGCGAGGGCCGGCCGCCCTCCGTCCACCGCGTCTCCCGTGATTCGCAGCAAGGAGGAGGCGGACCTCCAACCGACTTCCGATGCCCTTCCTGGCCCGGGTGGGGCGGGAACTCGCGCCTTGCTTCCGCGGGTTCTTTTTCGGTCGAGGCGGGTGTCGGCATGGTTCCCGTGCTGGACGAGGACCGGCGAGGGCCGGGACCGTCGGCATGCCGTTCACCGCGTCTCCGTCCTCCCCGCGTCCGTCCACCGAGGCTCTTCCCGCCCTCCCGACGTCCCCCGCGGCTCCCGTGCTTCGCCGCAAGGAGGAAGGGGGCCTCCCACCGACTTCCGATGTCCCGCCGGTCCCGGGGGGCGGAAACGCGTGCCTTGCCACCGTGTGGGTATTTCGGCCGAGGCGGGTGTCGGCATCGTTCCCGCGTGGGACGCGGGCAGGAGAGGGGGGCACGCCAGCATGACGTACACCGCGTCTCCGTCCGTCCAACAAGGCTCCTTCCGCCCCGCGTCCGTCCACAGCGTCCCCTCCCGCCCGCGTCCGTCCACAGATGTTCAGTCCCCCGCCAGGACACCCACCGCGACTCCGCACGCGCGGTTCCGCCTCCGCACAGCGACGGACAGGGCCGTCAACGGCCACCAAGACTCCGCACGCGCGGTTCCGCCTCCGCACAGCGACGG
>JANQKA010000645.1 GCA_028281405.1 Hasllibacter sp.
CAGCTCTCCAATGCTCCCCAAAAATTTTACGTAGAACATGCTCCCTCTCCCCGTTCGCGACAAACTTATACCGTGATAGATGTGGAAGAACAACGAGAATACAATCCTTGCATTTGGCTTTCGTGGCCTTTATTTCGTTTCTATCGTCCCATTCAATTGGGATCGAAATCTCGTTCTTTGCATCAAGAATGCGCATGAGAGGCTCCCGGACACCGACACCCAACCCGATAACCAACTTCGGCTGAGCGCGTTTCAAGATTTCCATCCAAATGCTCTTGCCGAATTCCACGGCCCCTGTTCGATCAAGCAGCTCGTTCCAACTTGGAGCGCGAAAAGGCACCAAGTGCCCCGCCAATACCTCCTCGGGCCTGACGGACAAACCCTCGAACAGCGCGCGCACTTGGATTTGGAACTGGTTCGCGCCCGGTTTGGCCGACTCACCCCAAGCTTCGTCAGCGTATGCGCTTGTCCCCGGTTGCACCGCGAATTTCGGATTCTCATCAACCACCGAGCCACCGGGATGGGTATCGATGAGGGCTACTTCGGCCCCGTCGAGAACGGAAGCCGGGCTGCCGAGAAGCCGCCAGCCGAGGTTGTTCGGGCTCCGGTCATAGGCAACGGAAATCCGCCGCTCCAGCATCCCGCGAAAATCCTCGTGCGTGGCCACATGAACCTCCCTGGTCACATCAACGGCGGGAGCGCACGGAAAGCGAATCGGCATCGCGTTCCCCGAGCACGCTTGGATGGGACGGCGCCAAGCGTCATCGACCCCTCCAGCGATCGCCAAAAAGATCGCGAAGAGCGCTCCCACTCTCCGGCCTCGTGGCGATTCCGAACCGCGACAGATGCGGAAGGAAAACGAGAGAACCGCCGGGGAAGGTGGCTTTCCTCGCCGTTATGTTTCCCCAGTTGACCGATAACCGGCGGACGCCCCCCGCTTTGAGAATCCGACTGAGCGGGTCGAGAACCTCCATCCCCATGCCGATGACCAAGCTTGGTCGCGACCGACGCAGAATTTCGCCCCAAACCTCCTCGCCGAGTTTAAGGGCGGAATCCCGCCCTTTGAGGTCATCCCAGGTCCGCGAGCGGAAGGGCACCAGATTGCCGGCCAGAACCTTAACCGGGTCCATCGACAGCCCCTTGAACAGGGCTCGGACCTGCTTCTGGAGCGGGCTCCCGCCCGGTTCGTAAGAGGTGCGGACGTCGCCCCACGTTTCGTGCACGTAGGCGCTCACCCCCTCGTTCGTCGCGAATTCCGGATGATCCTCCGGCTTCGCCCCGGCTGGATTCATGCCGATGAACGCCACCTCGGCTCCGTCCAGAACCGATGGCGGACTCGCGAGCAACCGCCATCCGAGGCTGTTGCCGCTTGCGCCGTAGGCCACCGAAATCCGACGCTTCAGGCCGTCGCGGAACTCTTTGCTCGAAACCGTCACATCACCCTCGCCGCGTCTACCCCGTGGGATATATGGGTTCGTCTATCCGGGTTCCGCCGCCTCAGCCACTACAAATTCGGCGCTCACGCGGCGGCGAAATCGCGTCCACCACGGCGAACTCGAACGCACGCACGCACCGCACCAACCCGCTCTGGTTCCATCCGCGTCGGATTCGCCCGCCTCCTCCCGGCGCAGTGTCCGCCGTGGTGTTTGCCGCGGCGCGGAGACGCCGCGAACCCCTTTCGGGCAAGGACGCGCCGCACAATCCTTCCGAGACTGTTGACGCCGGCCGCGGCTCGCGCTAGGCGGGCCGGACGCTTCGTCCGGTGATTCGTTCCGGACATGGATTTGGTGTTGGTGGCCCTCGCGAGAGGAACCCTGTCGCCCCCCGGGGAAAGGACAACGCCCTTCACCGCGGCCCGCGCCGCGCAACGAGGAAGGAGACCAGACGTGACCAAACGCACGCCTGCCAAGTACAAGATCGACCGCCGGATGGGCGAGAACATCTGGGGACGGCCCAAGTCCCCGGTCAACCGCCGCGAATACGGCCCCGGCCAGCACGGACAGCGCCGCAAGGGCAAGATGTCCGACTTCGGCCTGCAGCTCCGCGCCAAGCAGAAGCTCAAGGGATACTACGGCGATCTCACCGAGAAGCAGTTCCGCCGCATCTTCGCCGAGGCCGAACGGGTGAAGGGCGACACCGGCGAAAACCTCATCGCGCTGCTCGAGCGCCGCCTCGACGCCGTGGTCTACCGCGCCAAGTTCGTGCCGACCGTGTTCGCCGCCCGCCAGTTCGTGAACCACGGCCACATCCAGGTGAATGGAAGCCGCGTGAACATCCCGTCCTACCGCGTCAACGAGGGCGACCTCATCGCGATCCGCGACCGCTCCAAGCAGTTGGCGGTCGTGCTCGAGGCGGTCGCCCTGCCCGAGCGCGACGTGCCCGACTACATCGAAGCGGACCATTCCAAGATGACCGCGAAATTCCTCCGCGCGCCGGGTTTGCAGGATGTTCCGTACCCGGTCCAGATGGAGCCGAACCTCGTCATCGAGTATTACGCCCAGAACTGACGCGGCGGCGCTCCGCGACCGCGCGATCCACGGTGGCCGCCGCCCGTTCACCCGGTCGCGCGCCACGGAGGCCGAAGCGGACGCGCGGTCGGAACAAACCGTTCCCGGAATCGCCCGCCCCGCGCGGAGGCCCGGCGCCGCTCACCGACCGGCCCCGGGCGGCGCGTTTTCCGGTCGCGGACACCTGAAATGGGGCTTGGATGTCGTATGGCGGAAGACCCGCGAATCCGGCGAGCGACCCACGCTCCGGACGGGCGGGACGGAGTCGGGGTGTCCGCGGAACGGCAGGGTGAGCCGCTCATGAAGGTCGGGAGAACTGGCGGGCAGGGGCCGGAGTGTCCGTGGAACCGCGGTCACGGTGGCGCGCGAGGCCGTTCGGCGGCCGCGCCGGGTCGCCACACATGTTGAGTACGGTCCCGAAGCGTCTGGCGATGTGATGGACCCGCGGGTATCCACCCGCCCGTGAAGGGATGTCGTATCATGACCAAGCCGATTGCGCCGCAGCCGGGAATACTCGCGATAACCCCATACGTCGGCGGCGAATCGAAGATCGCCGGGCGCGCCGACGCCATCAAACTCTCGTCCAACGAAAACCCGTTCGGCCCAGGAGACGCCGCGAAGAATGCCTATGGAGGGGCCGTACACCTGCTGCACCGCTACCCGTCCACCGATCACGGTCCCCTGCGCGCCGCAATCGCCGAGGCCAACTGCCTCGACGCGGACCGGATCATCTGCGGTTGCGGGTCCGACGAAATCATCAACCTGCTCTGCCAAGCCTACATCGGCCCCGGAGACGAGGTGATACACACCGAACACGGGTTCGCCATGTACCGCATCTCGACGCTCGCCGCCGGCGGAACTCCGGTGGAGGTGTCCGAACGCGGGCGCGTGACGGATGTGGAGGCGATTCTCGCCGGCGTCACGGACGCCACGCGCATGGTGTTCATCGCCAACCCCAACAACCCCACCGGAACGATGATCGACCATGATCAGGTTACGCGCTTGGCCGACGGCCTGCCGGAGACCTGCGTCCTCGTCCTCGACGGGGCCTACTCGGAATACGTCGAGGGCCACGATGGCGGCGCGTCCTTGGTG
>JANQKA010000805.1 GCA_028281405.1 Hasllibacter sp.
CCCCCATAATTTGTCAATTTCCAACGCCGTGCCGATGGATTGGACGTTGGCGGGAAAGGGTCGCACTCGAAACGCGGCCCGGACGCGCGCCCACCGAAGTTGGGTCGCACGCCCGGTAACACTTGAGTTGCTATCACGAACCGTCAATCGTGGTCAAGCGGCCGTCCTTGCACGCCCTGGCCGCCGGGAACATCATATGGGAGCGGCTTGGGGTGTTCCGAGGCGGGCCGCCCGGCCGACTCCCGATTGGCTTTCACCGTCGCGGCGGACCCGGCCGCGCGTGGACCCCAATCAACCACGGACACCCTCGTCAACGGCACCGTCCGGCGGGGCGAACCTGACACCGCCCGGCGGGATTCTCGACGACCATTGCCGGAGCCGAAGCCCGGCGTGTGTCCGAGTCGAAGGTTGTCAGACCCGCCTCCGGCGGTCGCGCCCGCGGGCGCTCCCACCGGAGGCGGCTCCGCGGCCCGGGCTGAGGCCAAAGAGAGAACATCGTCCGGTCATGAATGCGAGTAAATTAGGGGGCATGTCACGCCGACCGCGGTGTCGAAGGCGAATTCTGAGTTCATTGCGAAGCCCATGTTGAAACCGGGCGGGGCGGTCCGCGACAGGGCGGCGAGTTGGGCCGATCCCATCGCGGCGATAGTGGAAATCTGGTCGTCGCGGTCGGCTGCGGTGACGATGGTCGGGGACATGGCTGATCCTTTCGATGAGAATGACGAGGTGATATGGAGTGGTGTGGAAACCACGGACGCGCCGGCGGCGGCCCGTGTCCGTCTCCCGTAGGGGAGACGCGACGCGGGGAGGCGCGGGGCGGTGGATTCCTACAATCGGTGCTGTCGCGAGCAGCCAAAGGATTTTTGACGACCACGAGCGAATTCATCCGTTGACATTCCTGCGAATCCGCTAAATAAGGGCACATCACCAAGGATCCTCAGGGAAAACGACATGAAAAATCTGCTGATCGCCATCCTTTTGATGGCTGGCTGCGCTCCCGGAAACCCATACCGTGACTGTGTGAACAGTCCTGAGGCGAAACGAGTTCAGGAAGACGCTGTTCACGCTCTTGCGACAGGACGAATCAATCGGAGCGACCAAGGTCCAGCTCAATTCGAGGCTCGGCCAAATTACCGTGGTGGTTTCGATATTTACCGAGCTCCCGGGTATCAGGAACCGCAACAGCAGCAGGTGTTGCCTCCAGGAAAATCCACGATTGAAACTCTTTCCGACTCAATTCGCAGATACAACGAACAGCAGTTGGCCCGTGAACGAACCTACTACGGTACGGACCAGTGGAAAGTGGACGCCGTGAGACGTAAAGCCGTGGAAGAGTTTTGCGGAGAGATTTCAAGACAACCAACCGAAGCCCACATTAAGGAATCTCGACAAAACACTTTGGTGGGGACCGCGGTTACGGCAATGTTCTTGGGGCTTAGTCTGATGGTGGACAATGAGGAAGAACCGGAGCAGATATCAAATTATTCACCGCCAACTCGGATTAACGACAATCCAACCAACACTAATCCGAACAACAACAATCCGACTAATAACAATCCAACTTTTGTTGCACCTGACCGCAGGACATGGTGGGAACGAGACCGGGATGCAGGGATGGTGTGGATCACCTACAATGGACGTGCCACATTCACGCAAACTGTTATTCGTGAAGACGATATTTTAAAAGTGTTTCCACATGCGGAATTGGAATTAAATTTAGCCGATAGACGTGCGAGGTTGATTGGCGATGCAGACCATCGGGTGGAGAATATGATGGTAAACGATAGATTATTTACTCTGGATGGCGGAGTTGTTTACATGGGTTCAGATGATATTGGATTGGATGTGTTCATAAATTCTCTTTGGATAAGGGAAAATGGGACAACCATCGCTGGAACGATAACTACTGTCAATCACCCAAATGAGAATTTGTGGGGTAGGAGAGTAGATGTGGACCTCGAAAGAAATTGAATTAATAAGGATATTACCCTTGAGGATGCTACAGTCGAATTTCGGATCCGATGGCTCGGCAATAGTCTCGCTCTGTTAAACTTCGCCGTCCGTCCGACAAGCACGCAGCCCTTCCGGTTGGCTCCGCGCCGGATAAGGCCCTTGTCCAGCAGGTCTTGGACCTCGATGACAAGAACGTCGTCCGATGCCCTGTAGCCGAACCCCATATCGGCGAGGACGTCGCGGATGCGGGCCGGGCCGATATCCACGGGTTTCCCGTCTCGGGATCCGCCTGCCCCCGCCATGTATCCCAGAATCGCGACCTGGACCAGACTCAGGTCGGAAATGGTTGGCTGCGTTCCGTTCATGCGCATGTCTCCCCGCGGTTGGCGTTCCCGCTGTGGGAGATGGGTGTCGCGTGGCGGGAAACAAGTCCCGCATGGGAGAACTCCTCATGCCCACCGCGGCCCGGTTGGTTTCCGCGATTCCGTGGAAGCTGGAACGGGTACCCAAAGCCGCGCGCCTCCCGGTCGGAACGATTGGTAAACAAGGGTGTCGCGGCCGGTGAGATGCCAAGGGCAGGGCGGGTTCTCCACCCACGGATGCGCCCTTGGCTGCCCGGTCGCGGAGCGCGCGGGATCCGTGGCATGAAGCAGGTATCTCGCCGGAGGGGAACGCTGGCCCCATCCCACCCGCGGAATGGACAATCAGGCGGACATGAACTGGTGCGGGGCGGGGGAGACGCTCACCTCGTCTTCCGCCTACGGTTGGCACCGCCCTTCGGGGCCGGGGTGGAGCCGGATATGCGTTCGAAAAACGCTTTCAACAGGTTTTCGAGCATTTCGTCGGTCTTGTAATCGATGCCATCCTCATCCGCGAACTCCGTGACGAGTTTGTACACCAAATTCCGCGCGTCCATCTTCTCGTCGTTGGACACGACGATTCCCCGGCGGATCACGTCCGCCAGGGTGGTTCCCAATTCCGCTTCCGACACGCAATCCTCGAACAGGTTGATGGGGACGATCGGCTCCCGCCCGGAACGGCGGAACATCATTGCGGCGTAGGCCATCTGGGTCAGCAATTTGACTTGGTCGATCCGGCTTTCCTTGATGGCGACATGCTCGCCCTCGAGCATGAGCGTGTAATTCATGGCGGATAATTGAATCGGGAGATTTCCGCCGTGTTCTGTCGTGGCATAAACTAGGGTATGGACGATCCGTGAGACTTTTTCGCTGATCCGGAGCATCGCGTGGCGGACCGCCGGGGTTTTCGCTATGCTGAGGGAGGGGAAGATCCCGAGCCGCGCTCCCGCGGCGTCGATGGATGTGGCGGTTTCCCCGTCGTCGTCGTTGTTCAACCGGGCGTGGATTCCGGCGAAGGCGAGGACGGCGAACACGAACGCCGCGTTCCGCTTGGCGCTGCTTTCATCTCCATCCGTGAATTGTTCGGCTTGGATCGAGGCGCCGACCTTTCCGAAGCCCGGGTCGATGTTTCGCGAACCGTGAATGAGCGCGTCGGCGATGACATCGAAGGCAAGGTCATGCGCGTCGCCCGCTTCGTGGTCATCGGGGGATGGTTCGGGTTCGGTGATCCATGACTGGATTTCCTCGACCGACTTGCTCCGCGCGTCGTCCGGGGCCGCCCGCCGCCGTTCCTCGAGGAAGGCTTTCAAGGCGGCGAGTTCCTCCGCCATCGCGTTGTCGGCGTTCGTCATGTCGTTCATTGGCCCCATCCGTTCGTCATGGGTATTTGGCGCCGGTGTTCACATGGTCCCGGGTGCGCTTTGTCCCGGTTGGCTCCGTGTCGCTCCAATGCGCGGGTGAACCCGTCGCTCCGGATGTGTCGGCCCGCCGACCGGCAGGTCCATTCTTACATCGCGCGACGTGCATGTCAACGCTTTGGGGGAGGCGGGGGAGGCGTTGAGGAGTCCGGCTCCGTCCAGCACCTTGAGCATCCTGTCGACAACCATTCCGGTATCGGGAACGGCGGAGGGATCCACGCCGCACTCGATCAGAACCGCGCCCAGCCGCCTCCTGACATCCATGGGGATGTCAATAGGATGAGTTACCGCGATGCCGTTCCACTTCTTCTGCTGTATCCGACGACCACGCGGCGAGACGGCTAGGTCGATCGCGACGGACAAGGGAATCGCGTCCCCCGTCCACAGGGAGCCGCCGATGAAGGAGGTGTGCCATCCCGGACCATCATGCGATGCTTCGAGGGTGAAGCGCGAATGCTCCGATTTCCTCATCGCGTCCCCGACGGCGTGAAACGCGGCGTATTCCGATGGTGTCGGCTTACCGATGTCCGCGCCGGTTTTCGCGGTCGCGGCCCGGATCGACGCTGTGACGGTTCCAGCGGAGCCGCCGCACAACCGCCTTGGCAACCATTCGCCGGCGGTGTATGCGGCCGCGTTGGAGAAGACTGCCAAGGAGGAGGAAGATCGGGAACGGGGGGAGGAGACGACGACAGCCTCTGCCCGGGCCGCGGAGCCGCCTCCGGTGGGAG
>JANQKA010000817.1 GCA_028281405.1 Hasllibacter sp.
GGATTTTCATATATTGAGAAATTTTCGCGTGTTGACGAATCGCGACATAGGTCAGCGATGTGGCGTGGTGATATTTTTCGAGATTTTCCAATTTGAATGCGGTGACTCCGAACGCAACCACGACGCGTCGGACGAAATCCACGAGGGTTCGTCAGCCCGCGGGCGGCTTGCGGGGATCTTGCGGGGATGAGGTGTTGTCCCATGCCCATGTACGCGTGGGGGTGATGGATCACCCTGAATCCGTCCGCGCGGGTCCGCCCACGCCCCATCGGTGAATTCCACGCGGTCAAGCGCAGCGGGAATACCCTCTCCACGCCCCCGCCGAAGGAATTCTTGCGGACGGTGGACGACGCGCCGACGCCTTCGCCGCCCCGGCGTCCGACGCACACGCCCTCGTGGTTTCGAACCTTGTTCCGCGTCCCTCGGTCACCTTGCAGCCGACTCGAACCGTGTCGCCCGGCTTGAAATCTGGATTTCGTGGTCGGGCGCGGTGACTTGCCCGTCCCCAAATCGCGCGATCGGATTCATCCGCCGCCCTCTCCGTCCGCTCGCGGTGCTCGTCCGCGTAGGCGACCCGCGCCCGAGAGCTCCGGTCTTCTTCCGGGTCCGCGCCGGATTTCTCCGGATACGCCCGCCATTGGTCGAATCGCCTTTCCTTGATTAGCCCTTCGGCTTCGGCCCGACGCCAGTCGGCGATGTTCGCGTGATGACCTGAGAGAAGAACTTCGGGTATCGGCGGCATTCCAGACGGCGGGACGGGTGTGCCGCGGGCGCTCGGGCAGACCGCGCGAGAACGATTCGTCCTTGACGGTCTCCCGATCTCCCAAAGCGTGGAGTTCAAGCCGAACCGTCTCGTCGATCAAGGCCAGCGCGGCGAATTCTCCTCCGGTCATCACGAAATCGCCCGAGGACACCTCGATCATGTTCCAGTGGTCGATGACCCGCTGGTCGAATCCTCCGTATCCGCCGCGGAAGATGTCACGCCTTCCGTCAGCGACAGCTTTCCCGCCATGTCCCGATCGAGCGGCGCGCCCCGCGGTGACATGCACAGGATCGGCCAATTCCCGGCGGCGCCCGTTCGGGCCTCCGCCAGCGCGTCGGACAGGACATCGGGGCGGACCGCCATCCCGCTCCCGCCGCCAGCGGGCGTGTCGTCGAGGTTCCCGTGCCTCCCGACGCCGAAATCCCGCAGCGCGCCGGTCCGCGGCGACCACAGATCCTCGCTCAGTGCCTTTCCCATCAATGACAGCCCGAGTTTTCCGGGAAAGGCTTCCGGGAACAGGGTGACCACCCGCGCCCGCCAAGCGTCCACCAGGTTCGGAGCGTCCCTCAAGAGCTCCCGGGGAGTCGCCGTGGCCGCCGCTCGCAATCGACCGTGGGAACGGGAATGCTGTGTGTCAGGCATGTTGGGCGGATTCCCACAACCCGCGCGCTCGCAAGCGCGGTTCCGTGGGCGCGAAATCACGGGAGCGGGGCGACTCCGGGTACAGGTTCCCGTCCGATGGGATCTCCGCTTGGCGCGCGGATTCGCGGCGCCGGTTCCTTGTGATCCGGGAGGAACCTGTTCGCGGAATTGGCCACGGGATACGGAGACCGCGGGTGTTTCGATCGGTCCCGCCCGCATCCACCGGCCTCCAATTCCGCGGAATGGCCAACCGAATCACCCGGCGGCACCCGGCCCCCGCCCGAATCGACACCCCTCCGGTTCCGCCCGGGTGGCGCCGGAGGTCGATTTCGACGCCGAATCGAATTGGGGGACCTATGGTTTCGGGAAAGCGGTGGCGGGGACGGAGACAGTCGGCGTCTCGTCCTGTCTCACCGATCTCCGCCGACGCTCCAACGCGGCGGGGATGGCCGGCCGAATTACCCGGCGGCGCCGGATCCTCCCGAAACGGACCGATCGCCGGCCCCGTCCAAGCGAGGCGAGGGAATCCAACTTAACCACCGCGGGCTCCGGGCGGCTCCGTCCCATTCTTGGGGCGGGCGGGTTTTCATGTGGCGTTCGTTCAGCGCTCCGATCCGCCTCCGGTCGCGCGGCGCGGATCGACCATCGAACGAATCGCTGGCGCTCCCGCCCGGAACCAGTCATCCGCCAGACCACCCCTCCCAGACGTGGTTGGCGCGTTATGGGCCACGCGTGTTCGAGCGGCTTCGGTCCACTCTTGGGACCGGGGGATCCTGGTCGGTTGGCGCTCCATCGGCGTGCCAGCCCGCCTTCCGCCGCGCGGGACGGGCCGGCCACCCGCGCGAATTGCCAGGAGGCACACGTCCCGCCCGAATCGGATCACCCGCCGGCGGCATCCCGGCGCGATCTTGGTCGGCGCCGGAACTGGTGGAGGATCCGTTCCGCCCGAGAGAGTGGGGGAGGGTGCGGGGCCATCGGCACTCACGTCGGCGCGCCGATCCGCCTTCGGGCGGCGATTCGGCCGGACACCCTACGAATCGCTTGGAGGCCCCGCCCCCGCGCGGCCCGAAAAACCCGGCTGGGCCGGGCACGCCCCGAACGAGCCATCCTCCAAGCTTCCCCGCGGTCGTGATAGGCGCGGGATGGAGGCGGACACCGTGACCTTGGCGCGGGCGGCGCCCGTCGCTTTGCGGTCATTGTCCGCGCGATTGCCGTCGACGTGTTGGGGATGA
>JANQKA010000279.1 GCA_028281405.1 Hasllibacter sp.
CCCGCGTGCTCGCGCTCGTCGACGACGAGACGGAAATCCGCGCCGCCGCCCAACGGGCGGTGGACGGGGCCATCGCGTCGAACACTTTCTCGGAGGACGAGGCCTACGACTACGGACGGGCGGAGCGGTTCGCCGATTTCGAGGCTTTCGCCGGGGGAATCGCCCGGGTCGATCCGTCCCGGATCGGCAAAATCGCGGAGAGGCGGGGGAAACTCGGGGAAGCTTTTCTCGCCGAAGCGCGGCGGGACGGGGAAGGCTATGTTCTCGATCAACCCATGTCCGTCCGCGTCCTGACCCGCCGATGACCGATCCACACCGGGATATCCGCGAGGCCATCCGCGCCCTTTGCGCGGAATTTCCCGCCGAGTATCACCGTGGGGTCGCCGAGGCCCGCGGGTATCCCGTGGAATTCGTCGAGGCCCTCACCCGGCGTGGATGGTTGGCCGCGTTGATCCCCGAGGAATACGGGGGTTCCGGCCTCGGCTTGGCGGAAGCCGCGGTGATCATGGAGGAGATCAACCGCGGAGGGGGCAGTTCGGGCGCCTGTCACGGCCAGATGTACAACATGAACACCCTCCTCCGGCACGGGTCGGAGGAGCAGAAAAGGAAGTACCTTCCGAAAATCGCCGCGGGCGAACTTCGGCTGCAATCCATGGGTGTCACCGAACCGGAGGCGGGCACCGACACGACGAAGATCAGGACGACCGCCGAACGGCGCGGCGACCGCTATGTCGTCAATGGACGGAAGGTCTGGATCAGCCGCGTCCGGCATTCCGACCTGATGATCCTTCTCGCCCGCACCACGCCGCTCGCGGAGGTGGAGAAGAAGGCGGACGGGTTGTCGATCTTCATCGTCGACATCAAGGAGGCCATGGCGGGTGGAATGGAGGTCCGGCCGATCCGCAACATGGTCAACCAGGACACCAACGAATTGTTTTTCGATGATCTCGAAATCCCCGCGGAGAACATCATAGGCGAGGAGGGACGGGGCTTTCATCACATTCTGACCGGTTTGAACGCCGAACGCGCGCTGATCGCGGCGGGCTGCGTCGGCGACGGGCGCTGGTTCATCGACAAAGTGACCGCCTACGCCTCGGAACGGGAGGTGTTCGGGCGCCCGATCGGGCGGAATCAAGGCGTGCAGTTTCCCATCGCGGAGGCGCACATCGAGATCGAAGCGGCGGACCTGATGACCCGCAAGGCCTGCGCGCTGTTCGACGCGGGCGAACCCTGCGGGGCGGAAGCCAACATGGCCAAGCATCTGGCGGCCAAGGCAAGTTGGGAGGCGGCCAACGTCTGCCTGCAATTCCATGGCGGGTACGGGTTCGCGGAGGAATACGACGTGGAGCGCAAATTCCGGGAGACCCGCCTTTATCAAGTCGCGCCGATCTCAACGAATCTGATCCTCTCGCACGTGGCCGAACATGTGCTCGGCCTGCCGAGGTCGTTCTGATGCTTCCGCTCGAGGGCCTCACCGTCGTCGCCGTCGAGCAGGCGGTTTCCGCGCCCTTCTGCACATCCCGCCTCGCGGACGCCGGCGCGCGCGTCATCAAGGTCGAACGGCCCGAAGGGGATTTCGCCAGGGGGTACGACACCGCGGCCGCCGGACAGTCGAGTTATTTCGTTTGGCTCAACCGGGGCAAGGAAAGTCTCGCCCTGGATCTCCGGGACGCCGACGACCGCGGCCGCTTGGCCGATCTCGTCGCGGGTGCGGATGTGCTCGTGCAGAACCTCAAGCCCGGAGCCCTGGAGCGTCTCGGCTTCGACCGCGACGAATTGCGCCGTTCCAATTCCGGACTGATACTTTGCTCCATCACTGGCTACGGCGAGGAAGGTCCGATGGCGGACCGCAAGGCCTACGACCTGCTGATTCAAGCCGAAAGCGGCCTCGCCTCAATCACCGGCGGCCCGTCCGAACCCTCCCGGGTCGGCGTTTCCATCGTGGATATCGCGACGGGAGCCACGGCCCACGCGGCCATTCTCGAAGCGCTGGTCCGGCGCGGGGTCACGGGGGAGGGAGCGGATATTCGGATTTCCATGTTCGACGTCATGGCGGACTGGCTTACCGTTCCGCTTCTGAACCACGAAAACGGCAGGTCTCCGGCCCGCCTGGGCTTGGCGCATCCCTCCATCGCTCCTTATTCCGTGTTCTCCGCCGGGGATGGATCCCAAGTGTTGATCTCGGTCCAGTCCGATCGCGAATGGCGGGCGCTTTGCGGGAAGGTGCTGGACGCGCCGGGGGCGGGCTCCGATCCGCGCTTCGCCACCAACGTGGCGCGGGTGCGGAACAGGGGAGAAACGGACGCGCTGGTGGCGGATGGCTTCGCGCGTCACGATTCCGCGGAGCTCACGGAACTGCTTTCGGAAGCGGGAATCGCGTTCGGGATGCTCAACGACATGTCCGATCTGTCGGCGCATCCACACCTGCGCCGGATCACGGTGGAGACTCCGAACGGACCGGTCTCCCATCCCGCTCCGGCCGCCCGGTTCGTCGGCGAGGTCCGGGAATTCGGGTCCGTGCCCGCGATCGGCGGAAACCGCATTCCTCCGGCGGGCGCTCCGCCATTGCCGGCGGACGCGTCCGGCGATGGAATCGGTGGGCGATGATGGAAATCGATCTCGACCACCTCCGCGGGTGGATCGGCCGCGAAGACGCGGCGTCGGAGACGCTTTCGGAGACCCTCGCCCTCCAGTACCATTCCACCTTCGACCGGCCGGGCGGTCCGCCGGGGCCGGGCGATTCGGCGCCGCGCCTGATTCATTGGTGCCTCGCCCAACCCGTGGCGCGCCTGTCGGAAACCGGCGAGGACGGCCATCCCGCCCTCGGCGGCTTCATTCCGCCGGTTCCGCTGCCGCGCCGGATGTGGGCCGGTGGAACCGTCGATTTCAACGGCGACCTCCGCGTGGGCGACACGGTGACCCGCGTCTCCCGGATCGAGGACGTCGCGGTCAAGGAGGGGAGCACCGGAACCCTTTGCTTCGTCACCGTGCGTCACGAGATCGGGGTCGACGGGGAAATCAGGGTCGGGGAACGGCAGGATCTCGTCTACCGGGCTTCCGGCGGCGGGGGTGGAAAGGCTCCGCCGCCCGCGGCGAGGGGTGCCCACCGCCGCCGGGTCGACCCGACCCCGCCGCTGCTGTTCCGCTATTCCGCGATGACCTTCAACGGCCACCGCATTCACTACGACCGTTCCCACGCGGTCGGGACCGAGGGATATGACGGATTGGTCGTGCACGGTCCGATGCAGGCGGCGCTGATGCTGATGTTCGCCGGGGACCTGGCGGGGCGGCCACCCGACGCCTTCGCCTTCCGCGGTCTGTTTCCGCTCACCGACACCGCGCCTTTCCAAGTCAACGCCGCCGAAAGCGGGGACGGGATGTCGCTTTGGACCGCGCGAGACGGGGGTCCGGAGGCGATGCGCGCCGAAGCGCGTTGGGCCTCCGGGCGGGCATGCGCGTCAACGGCGTGATGTCCTGGCATCCCCGGCCGGAAGGAGGAGCCGGGCGGTGAAGGAGTATCGGAAACGCCCGCGGCTCCATGGCGGCGGAAGGCGTCGCGACGGCGCGGCGTGGACGGTCCCGCCGAACCGGTTTTCCGCCAGGTATGGAGTCGCGTCCGCGAATTCCCCGCATCCGGGCCACGACCGGTTGATCGGGTCGTCGTCATCCACGCGTCGGAAACCGATGCGGTGCCGTCGCGGGCGGGTTTGTCCACCGCGAACCGAGCGGCGCATTCCGAAAGGAGGCGGAAGGCGAGGTGGGAGTGGCCCATGGGGATCGGATTCCCGGTCATCGCCGGTTCCCCTCGATGGCGTGTCTCCGATTCGTTCCTCCTCGGTCAGGGCATCGGGGGGATGTCATTTCTTTGGTCGGGGCGTTTCCCGCTCCACCGAGACATCCCCCGAAGCCGCGGTCAACGGCTTATTCGATTCGCCCTTTGACGCCCACGCCGGCGCGCCCGGCGTATCCGCTATGTCGCCGGCGAGTCCCGGGTGGACGTCGCTTCCGCGGCGGCATTGGCGGATTCGGCGGCCCTCACCTCCGCCATGACGAACAGACGGGGGGCGCCGGGCACCGGATTGATGCGGTGCACGGTGGCGGTGATTGAACCATTGTCCACCCAAGTTCCCACCGTCCGCGCCTGCAAGGGGTTGACATACCCGACGGGAGTCCCGTCGCGGCGGACTATCCAGACCGCGGGCGCGGCCCCGCCGTCCACCGATCCCCACTCGAACATCAATGGTTCCGAAACCTCCAATGGAGCGTCGGCAAGTTCATCGTGGCGATAGCACACCACATCGAACAGGTATGAGAACGGCGCGCGGAACCCGTCGAA
>JANQKA010000284.1 GCA_028281405.1 Hasllibacter sp.
CGGCGGCGCTCCCGCATTTCGGCTTCGGACAGCTTCAGCAGATCCCGGTCCTCGAACAGAACTTCGCCGCCCGAGGCTTCGACCAGCCGGATCGCCGCCATCGCGGTGGTGGTCTTGCCGGACCCGCTCTCGCCCACCAGCCCCAGCGCGCGGCCCTTTTCGATCCGGAAGGACACCCGGCGAACGGCTTCGAGAAAGGGCCGCGGCGCGAACGGACTCCGGCGGGGCATGGCGAAGCGCACGCTCAGATCCCGAACGTCGAGAAGCGCGCTCACGCCCGGCCTCCCCGGGTGGAGCGGAGGTCGGTTGCGGGCGCGCGGCCGCCCCCCGCCGGAGGGGGATTCATCCCCCGGTGTCCGGTGCGGGAGCGCCGGGCCCATGCCGGTGCGGGATTTCCGCCCCGGATCGGCGCGCATGCAAACGCTTTCATATCCGCCCCTCCTCGACGGCGTGGCAGGCGGCCGGATGGTGACCTTTCCGATTCAAAAGGGGTTTCTCCGTGTCGCAGCGGTCGAAGCGGAATTCGCAGCGTTCGGCGAAGGCGCAGCCGTCGCCGAGAAGGTGGAGCGGCGGCACGACGCCGGGAATCTCCTTCAGCTCCCGGTCTTCGCGGCCCAGCGCCGGAATGCAGTCGATCAGCCCGCGGGCGTAGGGATGCTGGGGAAAGTCGAGCACATCGTCGGCCGACGCCGTCTCGATCACCCGGCCTGCGTACATCACCGCCACCCGGTCGGCCATTTCGCTCACCGCGCCCATGTCGTGGGTGATCAGGATGATCGCGGCCCCGAATTCCCGCTGGATTTCGTTCAGGAGGTCGAAAATCTGCGCTTGGACCGTGACGTCGAGGGCGGTGGTCGGTTCGTCCGCGATGAGCACCCTCGGCCGGCAGGACACCGCCATGGCGATCATCACCCGCTGGCGCATGCCCCCCGACAGCTGATGCGGGTAATCCTTGGCGCGCAGGTCCGGCGAGGGGATTCCGACCCGCTCGAGAAGGGCGACGGCGTCCTTAAAGGCCCGCGTTCCGTCGACCTTCTGGTGAAGCATTATCGCCTCGGCGATCTGATCGCCGACCGTGAACACCGGATTGAGGCTGGTCATCGGCTCCTGGAAGATCATCGCGACTTCGGCGCCGCGCAGGCGGCGCAATCTCCGCGGAGAGGCCCCGGCCAGTTCCTCGCCGTCGAGCCGGATCGAACCGCCGGCGATTTTGCCGGGCGGGTCCGGAACGAGTCCCATGACCGCGAGGGCGGTGATCGACTTTCCACATCCCGACTCGCCGACGACCCCCAGGGTTTCGCCGGCTTCCACCCGCATCGACACGCCGTCGAGCGCGGTCAGCTCGCCGTGGCGGGTGCGGAATGTCACGCGCAGGTCTTCGATCTCAAGGAGCGAAGTCATTCCGCCTCCATCTTCCGGAAGCCCGCTTCCGCGCCGCCCGAACCATCCATCGGGACGGTGGACGCGCCGCGGGACCGGATCGGGCCGCGTTCGATCCATCCTGGAGGTCCGGCGGCGGCGCCCTCGTTTGGAAACGCGACAAAGGTCCGGTCGGGCTCCGCGCGGCGTCCGCCCGCCCGCCCGGACGCGACGCGAAGGTCCGGCGATCCGCCCGCCCGCATGGAAGCGCCGCGGAGTTCCGGCGGTCCAGCCGCCAAATCCCCGGTCGCCCGCGCGTCCGACGCGCTTCCCGGAGACCCCGACGGGCCGGGGCTCCCGCGCCCGATGTCCAAAGGCGCGGTCATCTTTCCCTCAATTTCGGGTTGAACGCGTCGTTCAAGCCGTCCCCGATCAGCGAGACGGCGAACACCGTGAGGAAGATCGCGAGGCCGGGGAAGGTCACCGGCCACCAGGCGTCGAGGATGTACTCGCGGTTGGCGCCGATCATCAGCCCCCAGCTCATGACGTTGGGGTCGCCGAGGCCGAGGAAGCTCAGTCCCGCCTCGAACAGGATCGCCACGCCCACCGTCAGGGTCGCCGAAACGATGAGGGGAGGCATCGCGTTGGGCAGGATCACCCGCCACATGATGCGTCCGTCGCGCGCCCCGATGGCGCGGGCCGCGGTCACATATTCGAGCTCCTTGATCTTGAGGAACTCCGCCCGCGTCAGGCGCGCGGTTTGCGGCCAGCTGACCACGCCGATGGAAACCGCGATCATGGTCAGCGACGGCGAGAACAGCGTGACCAGAACCATGGCGAACAGAAGCGCGGGGAGGACTTGGAAGAATTCCGTGAAGCGCATCAGAAGATTGTCCACCCAGCCGCCATGGAATCCCGCGAGCGCGCCGAGCGTGACTCCGATCGCCATGGTGATGGCCGCGGCGGCGGCCCCGACCGCAAGCGTGGGACCGCCACCGGTCAGCAGTCCGGCGACGATGTCGCGGCCCAGATAGTCGGTGCCGAGGGGAAATTCGGCCGTCGCGCCCGGCGGCTCGTGCGGAGCCCAGACGATCTCGTAGGGATTCCCGTCGAAAAAGAAGGCTCCGTAAAGGGTGGCGGCGGAGACGATGGTGAGCAGAACCGTTCCGACGAGCGCCGGGACGTTACGCCTGAACATGCGCCAAGCCTCCAACGCGGGGCTCTCGGGCCTGTATCCGCGGGATCCACTCATGTTCCGCTCCTCAGGCGTGGATCGGCCAGCCGGTAGCTCAGATCGGTCAGCAGGTTGGCGACGACCACCATGGCCGAGGCGAAGAACAGCACCCCCATGATGGTGGGATAGTCACGCCTCAGGATGCTGTCGAAGGCGAGCCGCCCCATCCCGGGCCAATTGAACACGGTCTCGACGAGCAGCGCCCCCGAGATGAGGTTGCCGAATTGCAGTCCGGCCACGGTCAGGATGGGAAGCGCGGCGTTCCGGAGGGCGTGCTTGAACAGCACCGCCCCCTCGCCGGCG
>JANQKA010000286.1 GCA_028281405.1 Hasllibacter sp.
AAGCCGTTTTCCCGTCCCCTTCCCGGGCCGGGCCGCGTACAGCGACGCGATCTCCGACGTTTCGGGATTCACGACCGCGTACCCCTCCACCGGGTCGCCAACCACCCAGACCTCGCTCCGGGGAAACAACTCCTCGGCGTAATACCGCTCCACCCCGTCCGGAGGACGGCGTCGCGGCATCCAGTCGGTGGAATCGATCCAAGCGTTCATGATCGCGGCGCAGCCCGCCGCGTCTTCGGGACGGGCCCCTCGTGGGCGGCGCGGACCGCCGACGCGCGTCCAGGCCCGGAGGAGCAGCCCCCGGTTCACTCGCCGTCCACGCCGCGGTCACGGATCGACGGGTCGGCCGGAGGTGGTCCGTCGTCGCCGTCGGCGGAATCGGAATCGCGCCCCGCCCTCAGACCCGCGCGGACCCGCCGGGCAACCTCCAGGAATTCCGGCGTGTCGCGGACGCCCAGGGGGCGCGGATGCGGAAGCGGGTTCGCGATCACATCGGTGATCCGGCCCGGCCTCGGACTCATCACCACGATCCGCGTCGACAAATACACGGCCTCCGGAATCGAGTGGGTGACGAAGCAGATGGTCTTGCCCGTGCGCGTCCAGAGTTCCAGAAGCTGGTCGTTCAGGTGGTCGCGCACGATCTCGTCGAGCGCCCCGAACGGCTCGTCCATGAGGAGGATGTCCGCGTCGAAGGCCAGCGCCCTGGCGATCGAGGCGCGCTGCCGCATGCCGCCGGACAACTGCCAAGGATACCTGCCCTCGAACCCCGAGAGTTCCACGAGTTCGAGCACCCTCGCCACCCGTTCGGACCTTTCGGCTTTGGAGAATCCCATGATCTCGAGGGGAAGGGAGACGTTCCGCCCGATGGTCCGCCACGGGTAGAGCGCGGCCGACTGGAACACATACCCGTAGGCCCTCTCCCTGCGCGCCTCGTCCGGCGTCATTCCGTTGACCGAAAGGCGTCCTCCGGTCGGCCGCTCCAGCGCGGCCACGCAGCGCAGGAAGGTGGTTTTGCCGCATCCCGACGGCCCGATGAAGCTGACGAAATCGCCCTTCCCCACCGTCAGGCTCACATCGTCGAGAGCCCGCACGGGGCCGTCGGCGGCGGCGAACGTCAGCCGGAGATCCTCCGCCTCGATCGCGGGGTTGAAATTTTCCGCGGCGGCGTTCATACCTTCGGCACCGACGATTTGGGAGAGGTCAGACATGCCTTCATGCCACAAGCTCCGTCCGGGAGGAACCTATTCCGGCCCGCAGGGGCTCGATTACTTCGAGGGAATCGCCAAGGAGACCGCCGGATCGTCGGCGATCTGCATGCACCTCCTGGAAATCCCGCCCGGCGCGCGCGCCAAGGCCCACAAGCACGCCGACCACGAAACCGCCATCTATGTTCTCGAAGGCTCCGCGGTCATGTACTGGGGCGAGCGGCTCGAGAACCGGATGGAGACCGCCGCCGGAGACATGGTCTACATCCCGGCGGACATGCCGCACCTGCCCGTGAACGAGTCCGACGCGCCGGCGCGGGCGGTCATCGCGCGCACGGACCCCAACGAGCGGGAGAGCGTCGTTCTTCTGCCCGAGTTGGAGAGCCTCGCGCCGAGATGAACCGGCGCGGAATTCGGATCGCCGCCCCGTCACACTCCGCTCGCCGGGATGCCCGCGCGCTCGACCTTGCGCGGCGCGGTGAGTTCCTTCCATGACGACAACGCCGCGTTCACGGCCCCCTTGGGTTCGCGTTTGACGAATTGGCCGTGGCCCTGCTCGGCGCGGATTTCGCCGTCCATCACCGCCACCTTGCCCCGCGTGATCGTGAACCTCGGCAGTCCGGTGACCTCCTTGCCCTCGAACACGTTGTAATCGATTGCGGATTGCTGAGCGGCGGCCGTGATCGTCTTGGATTTGGCGGGATCCCAGACAACGAGGTCCGCGTCGGAGCCGACCAGCACCGCTCCCTTCCTCGGGTAGATGTTGAGGATTTTGGCGATGTTGGAGCTGGTTACGGCGACGAATTCATTCGGCGTGAGGCGCCCCGTCGCGACGCCATGGGTCCAGAGCATCGGCAAACGGTCCTCGAGGCCGCCCGTTCCGTTGGGAATCTTGGTGAAATCGCCGACGCCGTGACGCTTCTGCTCCGTGGTGAACGCGCAGTGATCCGTGGCGACGACGGAGAGCGATCCCGACTGAAGTCCCGCCCAGAGCGAATCCTGATGCTTGGCGTCGCGGAACGGCGGGGACATCACCCGGCGGGCGGCGTGGTCCCAGTCCTTGTCGAAATACTCGCCCTCGTCCAGCGTCAGGTGCTGAATCAGCGGCTCTCCCCAGACGCGGCGGCCGGCCTGCCGGGCCCGGCGGATCGCCTCGTGGCTGTCCTCCGACGAGACATGCACGACATAGAGCGGCACCCCCGCCATGTCGGCGATCATGATCGCCCGGTTGGTGGCCTCGCCCTCGACCTCCGGCGGCCGGGAATAGGCGTGTGCCTCCGGACCGTTGTTGCCCTCCTCCAGAAGCTTGGCCTGGAGCGCGGCCACCACGTCGCCGTTCTCGGCGTGCACCAGGGGGATCGCCCCGAGCTCGGCGCACCGTTTGAACGACGCGAACATCTCGTCGTCGTTGACCATCAAAGCGCCCTTGTAGGCCATGAAGTGCTTGAAGGTGTTGATGCCGCGTTCCCGGACGACGGTCTTCATTTCGTCGAACACCTGTTCGCCCCACCAGGTCACCGCCATGTGGAAGGAGTAGTCGCAGTTCGCCCGCGTGGACTTGTTGTCCCACATCTTGATCGCGTCCAGCAGGCCTTGGCCCGGGCTCGGCAGCGCGAAGTCCACGACCATCGTCGTGCCTCCGGCCAGCGCGGCCCTAGTGCCGCTCTCGAAATCGTCGGAGGAGTAGGTTCCCATGAAGGGCATTTCGAGATGCGTGTGGGGATCGATTCCTCCCGGCATGACCAGGCAACCCGAGGCGTCGAGCGTCTCGTCGCCCGAGAGGTCGGGGCCGATCTCCGCGATCCGGCCGCCTTCGATCAGGACGTCCTCCCGGTGGGTCAGATCGGCCGTGACGACGGTGCCGCCCTTGATGACGATGCTCATTTCGAACTCCCTTGAATCATCGGCGGATCAGCGCGACCGCCCGTTCATCGGCGCCGGCGCAATGTCGCCGCCGGCGCGTCCGAACGCAACCCCGACCCGCTCTCCAAAGCGGCAACGCCGCCGCGCGCATTCCGGTGTTCTCATCCCACGATCTCCGCCGTCTCGAGCACGGCGTGCATGAGGACGTTCGCCCCGGCGGCCGCCCAGTCCGGCGTGATCTCCTCGGCCTCGTTGTGGCTCAACCCGTCCACGCAGGGGCACATGACCATGGCCGTCGGAGCCACCCGGTTGATCCAGCAGGCGTCGTGACCGGCGCCCGAGATCATATCCCTGTGCGAGTATCCGAGGCGTTCGGCAGCCGCCCTGACCGCCCCCACGCAACCCGCGTCGAACTCGACGGGGGCGAATCCGCCAACTTTTTCGAATTGCACCTCGAGGCCCATGTCACCGCAAATCTTCGCTGCGCCTCCGCGCACCCGCCCCTCCATGTCCTCGATCACCGCCGGGTCCGGGGACCTGAAATCCACCGTGAACACGGCCTTGCCCGGGATCACGTTGCGCGAATTCGGGTGAATATCGATGTGCCCCGCCGCCCCGACCGCGTGCGGCTTGTGCGACCACGCGATTCCGTCGACCAATTCCAGAATCCGCGCCATGCCGAGGCCGGCGTTCCTGCGCATCGGCATCGGGGTCGATCCGGTGTGGCTGTCCCTGCCCGTCACCGTGACCTGCGTCCAGGACAGCCCCTGCCCGTGCGTGACGACGCCGATGTCC
>JANQKA010000431.1 GCA_028281405.1 Hasllibacter sp.
GGGTTTCCGGCGATGCCGCGCTGGTTCCGCGACAACCGGGATTTCGGCAACATCCGCGACGGCCTCGTGACCGCGGGGATCTCCGCGGCGGACGTGGACCTCGTCATGGGCCGAAATTGGCACCGCTTCTTTTCCGAAAGCTTCGAGCCCGCGTGATGGACGCCGAGCTCCGTCCGCCCGGGGTGGTCATGCGGCTCTCCCGCCTCGGGTCTTCGCACCAATGCCGGCTTTCGTTCATGCGCCAGCTTTTGCGCCGGCTCGCCGCCGAGGAGTGGCGCGTCGAGCGCCGCGCGTTCGATATCGACGACCGCGGCGTGGGCCACGCGGTCTACGCCGCGGTCGGACCGGCGCGGAGTTATTCCCTCGTCGCCTTCGCCCACGACCTGCCGGACCATCTGCGCTCGGACCGGGTGATCGCCGAGGAGTGGGACGCCACCTTCGCCCTGTACGACGGAGTTCCGACGGACGCCGACATCGAACGCCTGCGCGCCAACGTGCCCCTGCAGGAGGCGGGCCGCGTCGGCGGGAGCGAATTGTCGCTATCCCGCGCGAACCGGTCCGTCAGGCTTTGGAATCATGTCGTGGAGCGCCTTTCCGAAGGAAAACAGCCCGACGCCGCCAAAATCGAGCGCGTGGGCTACCTGATGCGCACCACCGCGGTCTACGGGTCGGGCAAATTCGGCGCGGCGGACCGTGAGCGGGTGAAGGACCGGCCGGAACTCGCGGGGCCGTTCCAGGCTGAGATGCTGTCGGTTTGGCTGACCCGGACCTTCGTCCGCGATCTGGTCAACCACCTGGCCGCCGCCGCCGGCGGTCGGAACGCCGCGCCGCTCGATCCCCGCTTCGCCCGGATGCTCGGGATCGGCAATTCGACGGGACTCGGAATGGCGCCGTTCATCGTCAACCACCCCGTGCTCTTCAACAATTGGATCATGGCGCGGGAGGAGGCCTTGGCGCGGGTCAGGGCCCTGCCGCGGGCGTCGGCGGACGAAGTGGCGCTGGTCCGCGACCTGGTGGACCGTTTGTCGAGGGACATCGCCCATTGGCCCACCGATCATCCGGCGCAGATGGAGAAAAACCGTTCGCTCGCCGAAGACCTGCCGCTCATCTCGGAACGCCTCGCCGCGGATTCTCCGGAGGAACGGCCGTGGGACGCGCTTTGCGCTTGGGCCGAGGAGCGGCTTTCGGAGGAGGGGCAGGAGCTTCTGAATTCCTTGGTCATGGAGCCGTATCCATCCCTCGTCGACGGTCTCGCCGACCGCATGTCCGACGACGTGGAGGCGGGCTTCCGCGTGGACGGTTCGATGACCGTCGCTGCGCTCCGGGATATCCTTCGGCGGAACTACGACTGGGCCCTGAAGATCGATTGGAGCGCGCCGGAGTCGGTGGCGCGGGCTTGGTACGTGTCGGAGGAGAAATTGGAACCCCGCCTCGGCGAGCGTCACGAGGAGGATATCGCCGAGTTCGAACAGCCCCTTGCCCCGGGACGGGACGCGGCCAGGCTGTTCACGGCCCTCGACGCGCTCAAAGACGGCGATCCCGTCGCGTCTTTGCTGAGGGCCGCGCCGGAACATCGGCTCGCCGTCCGGCGCGCCCAGATCGCCGCCATCGCTCCCTACGCGGAAATCCGTGACAACACGATCTCCGCCGACCTCCTGCCGATCGACATGCTGCGCGCCAAATTGTCATTCTTCGGGGCCACCCGGTTCGACCCGAGATCCGACAGGTGGGTCCGGATCAACATGTACCGGAACGCGCCGTACCCCGAGGATCTGGAGACGGCGCGCGACGACTGGGTCTATCCCGCGTGACCTATTCGCTGGGGGAGGTGGAGGCCGCGGCCCGCAAGGCGGCGCGGGGGCGCGGATTCGATTGGGGAACCGCCGCCGAGGCCGGTCGGGCGGCGCGCTGGCTCGAGGCCCGCGGAATGGATGGCTGCGCCGCGCTCGCGCGGTACCTCGACCGCGATTCCCTCGGCGCCGCCCCGGATTGGGAGGATGGCCCGGACGGAATCCGACCGCGGCTCGAGGCCCGCGGCATGGATGGACGCGCCGCGCCGGCGCGGCACCTCGACCGCGATTCCCTCGGCGCCGCCCCGGATTGGGAGGATGGCCCGGACGGAATCCGACCGCTTTGTCCGCTGCTCGCGGGATTGGCGGTGGCGGACGCCGCCCGGACTCTCACATTGCCGACGCGCGCCGCTCCGATGCTGTCTCCGCTACTGTTCGTTCCGTTTGGAGCGATGGTCGCCGAAGTCCGGAATCGGACGACTCGGATCGAGGTTTCCCGCGCCTCGGTCGTCACGGACGGGCGGAGCGCCGCATTCCGCGGCCGGGACTGGCCGGATGGCGACGGTGTGCTGCTGCGGGACGCCGAAGGAGAGGATGTGGAGGGGGTGGAGCGGCTCCGCGCGGAGCCCCCGGAGGAGGCTTGGCGAATTCTGGAGCGCCTTGGACAACGAACCCACGCTCCGGCCACGGACGCCTCGCGGAAACTCGGCGCGGGAGCAGATCTGTCCGACAACGATTGACGGAGCGTCCCACGGGCTCCGCCGCCGATTCGTTCCGCGGAGACTCCGATACGGGCGGACGGCGCAACCGTATCGGTTGGAGGATCTCCCGGGCGGGGGGCCTCCCCGGAATTTGGGAAACCCGCGGAGCACCCGGCGGCGCGCCCGGTCGCGGACGCCTCGCGGAAACTCGGCGCGGGAGCGGATCTGTCCGACAACGATTGACGGAGCGTCCTACGGGCTCCGCCGCCGATTTGTTCCGCGGAGTCTCCGATACGGGCGGACGGCGCAACCGAATCGGTTGGAGGAGCTCCCGGGCGGGGGGCCTCCCCGGAATTTGGGAAACCCGCGGAGCACCCGGCGGCGCGCCCGGTCGCGGACGGTGGTTGGCGCGGTTTGACGCCCACCAACGGAAGAATCCAGACCGGTTCGCGTCGGTCCGCCGGTTCCGTCCGGTCGATCATCGCCGCGCGGGCGCCGGGATCGGCCTCCCGTGAACCCACCCGGGCCGCGGCGCGCTTCCGCCCGGGCCTCCGGTCTCCCGAATCATGAGGCGCGCGGTTATCTCCCCCGGTTTTTACGCCGGGGGCCGTCCCACACCAGATCGCCCGCCATGATTGTTCCGAACGGAGTCACCCGGTCGACGATTTCCGCGAGTCCGAATTCCAGCATCTGATCCCGCACCTTGCGCGCGTCCTTGTAGGCCGACGGCAATTCGGAGATATCGATTTTGCCGCACCAGAACCGAGCGTCGATGTTGCGGGTTTCCTCGGCGAATATCTCCTCGTCCGTCCGGTGGGCGTTTTTCTTGCGGAACCGGGTGCGCGACATGTTGCGCCCGGCCCCGTGCGGCGCGAAGCCGAGATTCCGGTCGTCGCGCTCCCCCCGGACGAAAAGGATCGGATCCCCCATGGTCATGGGAACGATCTGCGTGCCGTCGGTGTCGGGCAGGAATGGATCGTGGATCGGGGTGGCTCCCTTGCCGTGCCAGAAAACATCTCCATCCCGGAACACGAAGTTGTGCTCGTTCCAGCGCCGGTGGAAGATTTCCCCGCCCAATTCGAGGGCGGCCAATTCATGCAGCGACGCGTGGTTGCGCCTTGTCCATTCCCGTATGAATTGAAGCGCTTCCCAATAGTCGGCCCCATCGGGCGTGTCGTGGGGAATCCACGCGTTCCCGGGCGGCGTCCCGGGCGACAATTTCCGGCGGAATCCCTCCGCCCGGATCATTCCGAGCTTGTACAGGGCCGCGCCGGCTCCCCGGGATCCGTGGTGGGTGACGAGCCAGGTGTCGCCGGAATTCTCCGAGGTTCCGACGAAGGCGAAGTGGTTTCCATCTCCCTGCGTCGCCATGTGGGTTCGGGCGAAATGTTGGATTTTCCCGTTCCTCAGAAAGGAATTGCCGCCCTTCAGCGCGCGTTCAAGTTTCTCCGGCAACGGGACCAGATCGCCTTCCTTCCGGCCTCCCGGCCCGAAATGGGTGATCCCGAACACGGCGTCGAGCAAACGTTTCGGATCCGCGCCTCCGAAATTGGAGGCGAACAGGGAACAGCAGATATCGGCGGAGTGCCATCCGGGGTGGATCGCGCCCTCGGCGGCGGCGACTCCTCCGACGGGCATCGACGCGCCCGCGGGACAGGCGTCCGGCATGACCGCCGCCGCGGTGACGGTGGGGGTCCGCGCGATCGAAGACATCGCCTCCAGGACGGCGTCCAGATTGGTTTTTTCCGCGGCGGATTCGGCGCGGATGTTTTGGATGACGGTCACCGCTTCGGACGCGTCGCGAAAGGGTTTGACGCGGCGTCTTTCCTCTTCCGCGCGGGCGGCCATCCGCGCCGCGCGCCCGATCAGGTACTCCTCGACCGCCCGTTTCCGGGCCGCGGAATCGCGCGCGTGTTCGGCTTCGATCAGCCGGATTTCTCCGAGCATGACTCCCAATTCGGGGCCCGGAACGACCCCCCACGCCTTGAGAAATTCTCCATCAACACGGTCGGGGATTCCATCGGCCCGGTCGTGTTCCAGTTCGTCGTCATTCAGGTCGACCATGACTTCCCTTTCCGTTCAGCATCGACACACCGCGGTCAACCGGGAGATTGTATCATCTCCGCCCCGGCGCGTCCACAGCGGGAGTCCACCGGCGTCCGGGACGTGGCTTCATTGCGACGGTGCGGGACAACCCGCCGATTTCCGGATTCGGAGCGCCGCGGAACCGCGTCGGACAGGGCGGGCTTTCCGGAAAGCGGCGCGCGATCGGACGCCTCTGAGATTTTTGAACGTCAGCCGAGCCATGGCGACGGATTTCATCCGCGGACGATCAATGAGCCCTTGCGGTGCTTTTCGGAAGAAAAACAATGAAGTT
>JANQKA010000307.1 GCA_028281405.1 Hasllibacter sp.
GCCCGCCGCGCGTCGGCTCCGGCGCAGATCAATGTCCCGCGGGACTATTGGACGCAGGTCATAGATATCGATCTGCCCGCGGTCGTGGAGTTCGAACGACCCGCCGGGGGCAAGGCGGCTTTGGACGCGGCGGCGGCGTTGCTGTCCAAGGCCGAATTCCCGGTCATCCTGAACGGGGCGGGCGTGGTTCTCGCCGGGGCGATCCCCGATTCGGCGGCTCTGGCGGAGCGGTTGGACGCTCCCGTCTGCGTGGGATACCAGCACAACGACGCCTTTCCCGGCCCGCATCCGCTGTTCGCCGGGCCGCTCGGCTACAACGGCTCTATGGCCGCGATGGAATTGATTCTGAAGGCCGACGTGGTGCTCGCGCTGGGAACGCGCCTGAACCCGTTTTCGACGCTGCCGGGATACGGCCTCGACTACTGGCCCAAGGACGCGAAGGTCATTCAGGTCGACATCAACCCCGACCGGATCGGCCTCACGAAGAAGGTTGCCGTGGGAATCGTCGGTGACGCGGGGGAGGTGTCGAGAACGCTCCTGGCGCGCCTGCCCGACGGCGCGGGCGACGCGGGAAGGAGGGAGCGGCGGGATCTGATCGCCGAGACGAAGTCGCGGTGGGCGCAGCGGTTGTCTTCCATGGATCACGAAGACGACGATCCCGGCACGACGTGGAACCAGCGCGCGCGGGACGCGAAGCCGGATTGGATGAGCCCCCGGATGGCGTGGCGCGCGATTCAGCGGAGCCTACCCGCGGAGGCGATCATCTCGTCCGACATTGGCAACAACTGCGCCATCGGCAACGCCTACCCGACCTTCGAGGAAGGGCGGAAATATCTTGCTCCCGGGCTGTTCGGTCCCTGTGGCTACGGCTTGCCCGCGATCATCGGGGCGAAGATCGGGTGTCCGGACACGCCCGTCGTGGGCTTCGCCGGCGACGGAGCCTTCGGCATCGCCGTGACGGAACTGACCGCGATCGGCCGCGAGGAATGGCCCGCGATCACCATGATCGTCTTCCGCAACTACCAGTGGGGCGCCGAAAAGCGGAATTCCACGCTTTGGTACGACGACAACTTCGTGGGGACGGAGTTGGACGAAGGGGTGAGCTACGCGGGAATCGCGGAAGCATGCGGTCTCAAGGGGGTGCGGACGAAAACGATGGAGGATCTCTCCGAAGCGCTATCGACGGCAATCACCGATCAGATGCGGAATGGAAAGACCACGCTCATCGAGGCGTTGATCAATCAGGAGTTGGGGGAGCCCTTCCGCCGGGACGCCATGAAATGTCCGGTTGCTGTCGCGGGCATCGATCCGGCGGACATGGTTCCTCAGACCGTTTGATGGGATCGCCGGCAAGACGGACGCCGAATCCGCCGCCGCGGTTCGCCCCGCGCGCCCGGGTTTGGCGCTCGGTGTCCGGAGTGCGGCGGCGGGGCGCATGTAGCGGCTCGTTCCGCGTGGTCGCGAGCGGTTCGAGGAGCGCCGGTCACCCATGGCTACGCGCCGCCGGGGTGTTCGGGGCGAGCGGAGCGGAGCGCGTGGCCGCGGTCGAGCCACGACGAACGCGGGCCACCGCGGCGTCGCCGGGGATGGGCGGGACGGGAGCGATTCCACGCTCCCGCCCCGGATTGTCATGTTCGTTCACCCGGCGCGTTGGATTCGCTCCATGAACGGGGTGCATTCCTTTCCGAACGAAGTATTCCCAATTGGCGTTCGGACTCCAGTTGCGGGATGTCGGTTTCATTCATCCGGCGGTGTTGGCGCGGCTCCATGAATGGCGAATTTCCCTTCCCGGTTCGCTCGATTCTCCAAGCGGAGCCTGGTCCCCCGCCCGGGAATGCCGTTTCCCATCACTTGGCCACGCCGGGCTTTCTACATGAACGAGGATCCATCCTTCCCGGAAGGAGCATTTCCAAGGGTGTGCGGTTTTCTCCGAGGGGATTCCGTTTTTTTCATCCGCGCGCGTTGGAGACCTTCCATGAATGACTCATTCCCCTTCCAGGTGGGAACGCTTCTCCAAGCGGAGTCCGGGCTCCTGTCCGTGGATGTCGTTTTTCCTTCGCCCGACCACTTTGGGGTCGCTCCGTGAACGAATCGTTTCCCTTCTTGAGCGACGTGCTTCCCCGGGCTCCGTCCGGCCTGATCGAGCGCGCCCGAGCCTGTCCGATACCGCGCGTTGCCTTGGTCAACGCGGGCGCCGACCTGCCGCTCGCGGGACTGAGGGAGGCCGTCGAAGCGGGCCTCGCCGAGCCGATCCTTGTCGGCGACCGGGATAAAATAAGGGCGGCGGCGACTCGGATCGGCTGGGACATTTCGGACTTTCCCGTCGTTCACGCACCGAAAGCGACCGCCTCCGAGGAGGCGGCGCGGATGGCGCGTGAGGGGACCGCGACCGCGATCATGAAGGGACAGGTGCACACTTCGACCTTCCTGAA
>JANQKA010000372.1 GCA_028281405.1 Hasllibacter sp.
AGATTCGTGCCGGACTCGAATGTGAGATCCACACTCGCGGGCGCGGTCCCGTCGACCACCGTCGGATCCCGATTCGGTTCCACGCCAATCGTGACGTCGCCGGTGGCCGTCCCCCCGCGCTCGTCCGTCGCCGTCACCCTGACGACGATGTTCCCCGGGCGGGTGGGAGTTCCGGAAAGCGCCGAGCCGTCCAGCATCAGCCCGACGGTCGCCAATTCCGCCAAGTCGTCGTTCTCCCCGACCACCCGCGCCGAGAAGGTCATCAGGGCGTCGTCGCCGTCGGGGTCGGCGAATCGGGCGCGCAGGTCGATGGCGGGGGCCAATTCCACGCCCATCCTCCCCGTCAATCCGCCGGACGGCGGGGCCGAGAACGTCGGAACCTGATTCGGCGGCGAGACCGCGATCGTGAAGTCGTGGTTGACCGTCCCCCCGCGCTCGTCCGTCGCCGTCACCCTGACGACGATGTCCCCGGGGCGGTTCGGCGTTCCCGAAAGCGTCGAGCCCTCCAGCGTCAGCCCGACGGTCGCCAATTCCGCCAAGACGTCGTTCTCTCCGACCACCCGCGCCGAGAAGGTCAACCGGGCGTCGTCGCCGTCGGGATCGTCGAACCCGGGGCGGAGATCCACCGCGGGGTCCAAGGCCACGCCTTGAATCCCCGTCGCGTCGCCGAGCGGCGCGCTCGAAACCGTCGGATCCATGTTCGGCGCGGCGGCGATCGTGAATTCATCGGTGACCGTCCCCCCGCGCTCGTCCGTCGCCGTCACCCTGACGACGATGTTCCCGGAGCGGTTCGGCGTTCCCGAAAGCGTCGATCCCTCCAGCATCAGACCGACGGTCGCCAATTCCGCCAGTGCGCCGCCCTCGCCGACCACCCGCGCCGAGAAGGTCATCCGGGCGTTGTCGCCGTCCGGATCGTCGAATCCGGGGCGGAGGTCCACGGCGGGAGCCAGGGCCACGCCCTGTTCCGCCATCACATCGCGGAGTCGCGCGCCCGAAACGGTCGGGTTCGCGTTCGACGCCGCGACGTCGATGGTGAAGTCATGTGTGAGCGTTCCCCCGCGCTCGTCCGTCGCCGTCACCCTGACGACGAAGTCCCCGGAACGGGTCGGCGTTCCCGAAAGCGTCGAGCCGTCCAGCGCGAGCCCGACGGTCGCCAGTTCCGCAAGGGTGTCGCCCTCTCCGACAACCCGCGCCGAAAAGGTCATCGCGGCGTCGTCGCCATCGGGGTCTTCAAATCCCGCGCGCAGGTCGATGGCGGTGGGCAGCGGCGTGTTGAGCGTCGCCGTGACTTCTCCGAGCGGCGTGTCCGAAACCACCGGATCCCGGTTCGCCCCGGTTGTCGGGGAAATGAGGATCCGATGCTCCACGGAACGGGCGCCGTCGCCCGCGCCGTTGGTGACGGTGACGATGGCGACCACCTCTTCGGACCCCGTGAAGGAGCCGGTGATCATGTTGGTGTCGGCGTCGAATCCCAACCCGCTCCCGTCCCTTGTGAAATCCACGGCGTAGGTCAGGTCGTCACCACCGTCGGGGTCGACCAGCCCGGTGGTCACGTCGTGTGCGAACTCCCCGCCTTCCATCGCGCTCAACTCGAAAATCAGTTGATCGTTGAACGCGGGCCTCGCCGCGCCTTCCGCGGGAGCTTCGCCCGTGACGGTGAAGGAGCTGCTGAATTCGGAGCCACTCCCGTCGGCGGCGGTCACGGTGACCGTCACCGCCCCGCCGGCGGCGACCATGCCGGAAATCCTCTGACTGGCCTCGTCGTAGGTCAGTCCCTCGCCGTCGAATTCCACGCCGAAGGTCAGCCCGTCCCCGTCGCCGTCCGTGAAGTAGGCGGCGGGCAAATTGATGGGGATGATCGGCGACCCGGCGTCCACCGTCAGGTTGGCGAGCGGGTCGTTCGAAGCCGCGGGGGCGTTGTTGGCCGATCCGCCTCCGCCTCCGCCACCTCCTCCGCCGTCGCCGCCGCAACCCGCCAACGCCGCGGCTCCCGCCATCATGCCGAACAGTCGGCGCGAATTCCGCGCTCCCGCGAATGAGTTGGGCTGGACGACCGCCGACGTGTCCGAACGGGCGTGGTTGGAATGCGTCCTCATGATCATGGTTGAAATCCTTGTTGGCGGGATGGAGCGGCTTCGATGACGCGGGGGAGGGCGTCGGGGCGCGGTATCGCGCGGTCTTTCACCGTCGGCCCCCCAACCGCGACCCGCGTGGATGGAGGGCCGACGGTGAATCCGCGGTCCCGGGTTGTATCGAAAGAATTGCCCAGTCCTTTTCCGGCCCGGCGATGGGCGGCGGGCGGACGGGAACGGGGCGCGTGGGCGCGCGGGGAGGGGGCGGGGAGCGGAACGCGCCCCGGCTTTCCGGAAGGAGATGAATTGAGATCATCGCCCGCGGTGGCGGACGGACCGTATTGGTGCCGCCCGGACCCGCCGGGAGCCCGCGCTCCCCGAATTTCAAGGACGGACGGGCGGCCGTTGGAGCGGAGTGAAAAGAGTCCGGTCACGGCGACCGCGCCCGCGCGGGACGGGGCGGTCGACTTCGCTTTGAATTCGTCGGAAACCATGATTCATCGCCCTTCCCGCCCACCGGACCGCCGTTGGCGCACTTCCCGAACCTCCGGGTGGGTGCCCATTCCCGATCGTGGACACCGAGGAGGAATCCCAATCCGGTTATCAATTCGCGCCGCCCGTGAAATGTACACTCAATCATCCGCCGCGTAAACCGCTTGGGTGGACGGGGAGAGGTCCAAAGCCGACCCACCACGGAGAAACGAACCCGGAGCCTTCGCCAAATCCGGCCGAATCGCGGATGGGCGACCCGGCGAGGGGGCCGCGACCCCGATCCGGCGCGGGTCGGGCGCGGCGCGCGATTCCCGCGGAATTCCGCGGCCTTCGTCGACGCGGCTTCGACGGACTCGGGGGCGGAGACCCGGGTTGGATTCGCGCGGGAACCTCCCGAACCCATGGGGAAGATTTCGAACGTGGCAAAGGGCACGCGTCGGTGGACGGTGGCGTTCATTCTCCGGCCCGAAGTTCCGCGCGGGCGCCGCCCGCCCGCGACCAGGTCCCATCGGCGATACCGGAATTCGCGCCCCGCTTCCCTCCGGCGGAGATTTCCCCGCCACTCCGCCGCGCGGGTGTTTTCCCGGTCACGCGTCGTCGCCGGTTTTGGAGGGCGCGCCTGGAATTGGAGCCCCGGAAATCGGTGAATCTGAAACGCGGGCGCCGGAGCGCCGGTCTCCAACCGTTGGCGGCCACCATACTTGCTTCAGCCGGGAATCCGTTTCCGCCAATCCCGCCGCCTCTCCCAAGCGGCGATGCGGTCCGGCTTGGTTCGCCGCCCGCCGCGGCCACGCTACTTGGACCGGGCGCTGGCCCCGTGAGCCCGAGCAGGGAATGGATGTCGTTTCCCGGGAATACGGCGCGGAGTCTCCGCGGGGAGGCCCGCGCCCTCCAAGCGGGCGCGATCCATCTCCGGTTCGCCCCCGGGGGCGACGTTCCGCCGTCCGGATCAGGCTCGGCCGAACATCTTTTCGATGTCGTCGAGTTTCAATTCCAACCAGGTCGGGCGGCCGTGGTTGCATTGTCCGGAATGGGGAGTCGCCTCCA
>JANQKA010000377.1 GCA_028281405.1 Hasllibacter sp.
GCGGATTCCCGCGCTTCCGCGCCCGAGGATTCCCGCGCCGGGCCTCCGGACATTGGATCCGATTCCGGGGAAAATATGTAGTCCCGCCGAGGAATCAAACCGCCTGCCGCGCCTTCGACCCTCACTTGAATTCCCGAGTCGGCGCCGGAGAGCACGAACGCCGTTCCGTCCACTCTTCCGGAAATGTCCTCCGCGGCGGGACCGACGAATTCGATCATGTCCCGGTCCCTGACGAAGTCCTCGATCGTGACCGACCGTGTCCCGGAGACAATCCGGAACGTGTCGTCGCCGGGGCCGCCGCGCATGTTGTTGTTTTCCCCGGAACTGGTGAGGGTGTCGTCGCCGAAACCGCCATCCAATTCATTGCCGTCGCCCACGCTGGTGATGACGTCGTCGCCATCGCTGGCCTCCAGACGGTTGTCATCCCCCTCGCTTACGATGATGTCGTCTCCCAAACCGCCGAATCGTTCGTTGCCGTCCCCGTTGACGAAAATTCTGTTGGTGTCAGGATCGTCATGGAAGAAATATTGAACACCGGCGGTCAATTCCCCCGGCGACACGTCCGTCAAGGTCAACCGCATCCCCGGCGCCGTGAAAACTGCGTGCCCCTCGTCATCGGAGGCCAGAAGCACCTGGTCGGCGGAGAATCCGGTGAATTCGATCAGATCCTCGGACGCGTCGAAATCGCCTATGATGTCGGTTCCGGGCGCCGGATTCGCGAATATTTCGAAGGCGTCCGAACCCCCGCCTCCCATCAGGATATTATCCGCCGAATTGCCGATGATGCGGTCGTTTCCATCGCCGCCGCTCGCGTTCTCGATCACCACCCCGTGTGCGATCGTCACGTTGTGCGTGGCGTAGGAGCGGTCGACGAATTCCCGCGTGTCGAACCTCCAACCCGATCTTTGCGTATCTCCGCCAGCCTCGATCCCGTATCTGATCACCAGCGATTCGTCCAACCCGTCGGCGGCCAGATTGGGGATGAATAGCGCCGTTCCGCGGTCATCCGAGAAGGTGACCATCCCGTCGCTGTCCTCGTCGAGTTCGAACCGCGTCCAAGTGGCGCCCGGAACTCCCGACACGCCCTCCGCCGAAAAACGGTAGTTGGCGCCGCCGAAAAATCCGACCGTCGACCCGGAACCCGGTGTGAGGTCGATGGTCGCGTCCCCTTCTCCGCTATGGGAAATCCAGTCGACGCCGCCGCCGTCCCATATTGTTTGGAAAGTGAGCGTGTCTCCGTCGAAGTCGTATTCGGTGTCTCCCGCCTCGTGATTGAAATTCGCCCCATAAAGGTGCTGCAGCGTGGCGATATCGTACAAACTCGGTTGCCAAATGTCGTTGTTGTCTGGTTCGGCCACGTAACTGGCGCTCACGCGGAGAGGGGATCCGGAGAACGGGTTGTGATAGGTCATGATGGTTTCCACGAACGTGTCGCTCAGCGGCGTCTCGTGCGCTCCACCGGTCCTTTGGCCGCTGTAATTCCGCAATTCGACGTTCTGTGCGGGATCTTCATCGCTTGGTCCGGTCTCGTGATAGCCGTGGAAGCCGGCCGCGGTTCCGGCCGATTCGTTGAACGGATGGTCGAGGCCCAAGCCGTGCAGGAGTTCGTGCGCGATGACGTAATTCTCCTCGCCAAACGGGGACTCATACGCGTCTTCGGGCAGGTAGTCGCTCACGATGTATATGTCGCCGATGTGGCTGAATCGATCCGACCGGGTGGTCTCCAGCGGAGACAGGGATCCTTGCCCGGTCGGGCCGTAGGTGAAGCCCAATACATCCGGGCGGCTGCCGAACATCGACCTCGACCCCAGAATTATGTTGATGTCGCCATAATTGCCCGGCGTTGGGTCGCGCACCTCCGTGAATGTGATTCCTGAGAAGGTCTCCACATGATCGAACACGCCGCGGATGAACTCCTTCCGCGCGTCCGTGAACTCCTCGGTCGTGGTCGTGTACAGATCAGGGGAGACGGAACCCGATCCCCGATAGAGCGTCGCGCCAAGGCCGGCGAAGGACCAGGTCAGGGACACCGGTTCGTCGTGGCGGCCGGAACCCGCCCAATGTTGCTCGGCCCCCCCGTTGCGTGCGTCGGAGTCGCTGTCGACGAGGGAGTGCACGCCGTTGATTGGGTTGTCGATGTTTTCCGTGTCGAATCCGATTCCATATTCCTCCGCGTCGGCGAGCCAAGAGGGCAACGCGGTCCGGGCGCCGGTCGGCAGGGAGAATCCCACGTTGAATTCCGTGGAGGCGAAACTCCCCGATCCATCGTTCGCCGTGACACGAATCGTCCATCCGCCTCCGGAACCGGACTCAGACGAGGTCAACGCCCGACCATCGAACGCGAAGGGAACCGCGTTGGTCGCGGACGCGCCGATCGGAAGGGACGCGCCGTCGGCGCGAGCGACCGCCGCGACGTATGTCAAGGTGTCCCCGGCGGAGGTGGCGAACGCGTTCTCCGGGATCGCCAATTCCAGCGTTTCGTCCGGGGCCAGAATCTGGTTTTCGATGCCTCGATCGACGGATACCGCTCCCGGATTGAACACGATTGTGAATGTGTGGGTAGCCATTCCCCCGTGGCCGTCGTCGGCCGTGACCACGACCGTCCGATCCGCGTTTCCGCTGAATTCGCCGATGATCCCGTTGTCGGAGATCATCAACCCAATTCCGGCGCGGGAGAGGGGCGTGCCGTCTACGGTGGCCGAGTAGGTAAGGTCGTCCCCTTCGGGGTCCCGAAACCAATCGTCCAGAGCAATAGGGAGGTTCGCGTCTTCTCCGGGTATGAGGACCACGCTTTCAGGAGCGCTCCCGAGCGCCGTCGGGTCCCTGTTCGGCGCGGCGACGGAGATAGTGAAGTTGGCGATGGCCGTTCCTCCGAGCCCGTCGATCGCGGTCACCCTGATGGGGATGTTTCCTGGACGGGTCGGTTGCCCGGAAAGCGTCGACCCGTTCAAGGTTAGCCCAAACGTCTCCAATTCCGTCAGGACGCCGCCTTCCCCGATCACCCGCGCCGCGAAGGTCATCCCGGCGTTATCTCCATCGGGGTCGTCGAATCCGGCGCGCAGATCGATGGCCGAAGCCAACGCCATGCCATGGACCGCCGTCGCATCGGCGAGCGGCGTGTCCGAAACCACGGGATTCGAATTCGGCGGGCCGCCGGGGGAAATCAGGATCCTGTGTTCGACGGATACTCCGTTTCCTTCCGAACCGTTCGTGACGGTCACGATGGCGACCACATCTTCCGATCCCATGAAGGTGCCGGATATCATGTTGGTGTCGGAGTCGAAGCTCAGTCCGCTGTCCTTCCGGGTGAACTCCACCGCGTAGGTCAGGCCGCCATTGCCGCCGGGGGCGGCGAATCCAACCGTCGCGTCGTGTGCGAATTGCCGACCCTCCACGGCGCTCCGCTCGAACACGAGATGATCGTTGAACGCGGGCCTCGAGCCGTTTCCGGATGGAGTTTCGCCGGTGATGGTGAATTGGTCGCGGAATTCGCCACCCTTGCCGTCTGCGGCTGTCACGGTGACCGTCACCGCGGCGTTGGGCGCGACGGTGCCGGATATCCTTTGGCCGGCGTCGTCATAGATGAGTCCGGAGCCTTCGAATTCCACATGGAAGGTCAGCGCGTCGCCGTCTCCATCCCCGAAGTAGGAGGCGGGCAGGAAAATGGGGACGATCGGCGACCCCGCGTCCACCGCCAGATTCGCGAGGGGAGTGTCGGAAGCGGCGGGGGCGGTGTTGGAGGAACCGCCATCGCCTCCGCATCCGGCCAATGTCGCGATGCCCGCGAACATGCGGAAAAAGTTCCATGAAAACCGGGGTTTCCCGGGCTCTGCGGACGCGCTTTCCTTTGGCGCGCCCATGCGGACGGGAATCGGGTGCCGGGATCGCGGAATTCGCGCGCTCCCGAAGATTCCCGGATGCGGGGCCGCGCGGGCTCGCCGCCCGGGGGAACCGTTGGCGAACGCGATTGGCCCGCGGGGGAGGGTGGCGCGGTGGCGGAGCGGGGTGTCCGCCCCGGCGTTTCCTGAACGAAGACCGTTTCGTGCATCGTCCACGGCGGCGGGACCGCGGCTTGAGCCGTCCGCGGTTTCAATCACATTCATGATCCGGGAGCATCCTTGCTTCGACCGATGACCGACCGAAACCCGCCGCCGGGGCGGGGAGTCCGCATGGGTGGCGTGGGAAGCAATCCCGGTCCCTGTCGCCTTCGGGAAAGATTCACCAGCAACCATGGCCCCGGCACTACCTCCATCCACCAATCTCCCGCGGTCCCGATTGGCCGCGCGGAGCCGCCTGCGGCGGCGCGCGGACGCTTCCGTGGCCGTCTGGTCGGAATCATCCGGTTCCAGCGGTCGATCCGCGGCGACCGCGGATGTTCCACCGCTTTAGCCATCTTGAACGCAAATGGCAAGGGGAGGAACTTTTTGCCGGCTGAACCGGATAATTCGGAGATATTCGCCGGGTCCGACCGAATCGGCGATGCATTCTTCTCTTGGATGGGGACGGCGCTTCCGGCCGCGTTCATGGAAATTGGCGTGCTCCGAAGAGGGTGGATTCGACTCGGGCGGGAAAGAAGGGTGATGGGCTTCCGGCCGCCTCCGGCCCCGATGACCCGCCGCGCGCGCGGGATTTCCGCCCATCGGAAATCCGACGAATTTCGCCCGCGTAACCGCTGGAATGGCTGGATTCGCGGGTTCCGCCAACCCAGCCTATCGAGGCTCCGAATCTCCACGCGTTGCCGGCGGGGACGCCACGACGGGTTATCTCCGTCGCCGGGCGCCGGCCCCCGCGCCCGTCCCGGAGAGCGGGGACCGAAGGATCGATTCGGCGATTCGCCCTCCTCCCGCGCTCCGCCGAACGAAAGTCGCGGACGGTTCGTCCACCGTTCCGCGCGCGTTCCGACGCTCTGGGCCCAAGGATCGATTCGGCGATTCGCCCCACTTTCCTCCTCTTCGCCGAACGCGAAGCGAGGTCGGATCCATAAACCGTTTCCCCGCGCGTCCGGACGCTCCGTGTCTGAAGGATCGATCCCGCGGTCCGCCCCACTCGCGCGGCTCCGCCGAACGCAAGGCGCGGACCGCTCCTTCAACCCGCTTCCGCGCGGGATCCGGCGCTCCGGATTCCAAGGGGCGTTTCGGCGATTCCTCCCTCCCTCCGCCGCTCGGCCGAACGCAAGCCGCGGCCGGGCCCGTCCACCGCTTCCGCGCGCGTCCCGTCCTATTCCGATCATCCCAAGCACGCGGAACGACCGCTCCGATACCGATGGCGGGCGGGGCGCGCCGACCGCCCGCTTCCGGACGTAAGCGCACGACCCTTTCGCGCTCGGGAATCCGTTGCGGCCCACCGGTCCCGGACGACCGCGTCCCAGACGACGAAATCGATTCGCCCGACCGCGCCGGATGCCCTAAATCCATCGCATGATCGCGGAATTCGGACACTTCGCCCTGATTTTGGCGGCTTTCGTCGCCGTCGCGCAGGCAGTGGCGCCGCTCGTCGGGGCGTGGCGCGGGAACGCGGCCTGGATGGCGGTGGCGGGCCCTGCCGCGACGATTCAATTCGCGCTTGTCGCGGTTGCCTTCGCCGCGCTGACCCACGCCTTCGTCGTTTCCGACTTCTCGGTTCAACTCGTGGCGCGGAATTCCCACACCGCCAAGCCAATGCTCTACAAACTGTCGGGCGTCTGGGGGAACCATGAAGGATCCCTGCTCCTGTGGGTTCTGATCCTGTCCCTGTTCGGAGCCTGCGCCTCCTGGTTCGGCGGCAATCTGCCCGCGACGCTGAAGGCCCGGGTGCTCGGCGTCCAGGGAGCCGTCGGCGTGGCGTTCCACGCGTTCATCCTGTTCACGTCGAACCCGTTCCTCCGCCATCCCCGTCCACCTTTCAACGGGGAGGATTTGAATCCGCTGCTTCAGGATCCCGGACTCGCGTTTCACCCTCCGTTCCTGTATTTGGGCTATGTCGGCCTCTCGATGAGTTTTTCATTCGCGGTGGCCGCGCTGGCCGAGGGCCGGGTGGACGCGTCCTGGGGGCGGTGGGTGCGTCCGTGGACGCTGGCGGCGTGGCTGTTTCTGACGGTTGGCATCGGCTTGGGATCCTGGTGGGCCTACTACGAATTGGGGTGGGGTGGGTTCTGGTTCTGGGATCCCGTCGAGAACGCTTCGTTCATGCCGTGGCTTCTGGCCACCGCGCTGCTGCATTCGGCGATCGTGGTGGAGAAGCGCGAGGCGCTGAAGAGCTGGACCGTCCTATTGGCGATCCTGGCGTTCGGGTTCTCGCTGATCGGGACGTTCATCGTGCGTTCCGGCGTCCTCACCTCCGTCCACGCTTTCGCCAACGATCCCGACAGGGGCGTGTTCATCCTGATGATCCTGGCCGTGTTCATGGGCGGCGCGCTGGCGCTTTACGCCGTCCGGGCTCCGTCGCTCGAAGCAAAGGGCGCGTTCGCCGTGGCGAGCCGCGAATCCATGCTCGTGTTGAACAACGCGCTTCTGGCGGTGTCCTGCATGGTGGTGTTCGTGGGCACGCTCTGGCCTCTGGCGGCCGAAATGTTTTTCGACCGCAAGCTTTCGGTCGGGCCGCCTTTTTTCGAAGCGGCGTTCACCCCTTTCATGGTGATCATCGCGGTGATCCTGCCGTTCGGCGCCATGATGCCGTGGAAGCGGGGCGCGCCGCGCCGGGTGGCCCGCGCGCTCGCCGGCCCGGCTGTTCTGGCGGTCGCGCTGCTGGCGTTGGCCTGGGCCGCGCAGACCGGACGGTCCGCCCTGGGGCCCGTCGGCGTGGCCCTCGGCGCTTGGTTGGCCGCCGGAGCCTTGGCCGATCTTTGGCTTCGATCCGGCCGCGGAGCGGTCTCGGAAAAGCTGTCCCGCCTGAGACGCCTGCCGCGCGCGGACTGGGGCAGGGCCGCCGCGCACGCCGGCTTCGGAGCGACGATCTTCGGCATCGCGGGAATGATGGCTTGGGAGGTGGAGGACATCCGCGTCGCCAGGCCGGGCGAGACGTTCGCGGTTGGGAGCTACGAATTCGCACTCGAAGGAGTCGAGCGCGTCCGGGGACCGAATTATTTGGCCGACCGCGGAGATGTCGCGGTGTTCAAGGACGCGATTCCGGTGGCGCGGCTTTCGCCGGAGAAGCGGTTTTATCCTGTCGCGGGGACGCCCACCACGGAAGCCGCGATCGATCAGAGCCTCGCGCGCGACATCTACGTCGTTCTGGGCGATCGGCGGGAGGACGGAGGATGGACGGTCAGAACCTACATCAAGCCGATGGCCAACTGGATCTGGCTCGGCGCGATCATCATGGCTTTCGGCGGCGTGTTGTCCTTGTCGGACCGGAGGTTCCGGGTGGCGGCGGGCGCCCGGAAGATCCTCCCGGCGGCGGTGGCGGCGGAATGAAGAGGCTTTTGCCTGTTTTGGTCTTGGCCGCGGGCGCGGCCTGGGCGGTGGAACCCGGCGAAATGCTGGGCGATCCGGCGCTCGAGGCGCGGGCGCGGGAGATATCCAAGGAAGTGCGCTGCCTGGTCTGCCGCAACGAATCCATCGACGGGTCGAACGCCGAACTGGCGCGCGATCTGCGACTGCTCGTGCGCGAGAGGATATTGGAGGGCGACACCGACGAAGAGGTCATGGATCACCTCGTCGACCGGTACGGGGAATACGTCCTTTTGAATCCGAGGGCCGACGGCGCCAATCTCATCCTGTGGGCGGCGGGCCCCGCGATGTTGATTCTGGGCTTGATGCTGGCGTTGACCTACCTGCGCCGCCGCGCCGGCTCCGCCCCGTCCCGGCCGCTGACCGCCGAGGAGAAGGCGGAAATCGACGAATTGATGCGTCGTTGACGGAGTTTCCGCATTTCGCCTGTGAGGGAGGTCGCCATGGTCCATTGACATTCGATCCCGGTGAATTGGCGCGGATTTCGTGATTTGGGGAATCTCAGGCGGGTTGACGTCTGATTCAACCATTGAATTTTTTGAGCGCATGAACTGGATTCGTATCAAGACCACGACCCGCCCACGCGCGAAGTTGGACCCCTTGATCCCCGGCATGGAAGGGAACAGCGGCGGGACGGACTTGGACAACCGCCTGTTCCCGAAGGCCGCCCCATTGATCATTCGCACCGGTTCTCCGTGGCGTGATATCCGGTTGATTCGGGAAGCGGAACACGGTCCATCGCCGGTTCAGCGGGTGAGTGAAGAAGGGCGTTTCGGTCGCATTTTCAAGGAGTTACGCGGAGCGCCCGTTCTGAGTGCGTGATGGCCGACGGCACGTTCCGCCTGATGACCGGAACGTCTGGGGAGCGGAAAGGATCACGGCCCATGGTCATCGGTCGGTCCAGCGGAGTGTTGACCACCAAAGCCGTCGCGCCGGTGATTCCGTTCGGCAAGATGAACGATTTCGTGCCGCTCCTCGACCTGACCCGCGAAACGAGACGGGGTGGTGCATGCGCTGACCGAAGGCATATCGTTCGATGCGCCCATCGCGGATATGGCGTGCGAGCAATCCGACAACTGGGGAAACTCGCCGGGCGGGATCCAAGATGAAGGTTGTGACACCCTGGATCCAACCGCAAGACACAGCGGTCAACGATGTCGAGTTGAAAAATTGCGTCGGCTGATCAAGAATTTTCCGTGAATCTAAAGGAAAAACGCGGCGAGCGAAGTGGTCCGACAAGACCGACAGCGTCAACGCGGCCCTCCGTTTCCTCGCGGAATGCTGGTTTACGCGAATTTAATTTCAACAGTCCTGGACAACGCTCGGATTGGACCGAACCATTCGCAATTTTCGGGGAATACTTGTCTCCGTGCGGCGTGGTGCGGTTTGTCGGCGGTTCTCCGTCCGTCGCCAAACACGGCGGTCGCTCGGCAAGATGATTGGCCGACCACGGTTCGGTGACGTCGCCGCGGGCATGCGACTGTTCGGTCGAGAGGCGGAGGGGGGGACGGCCGACATGATCTCGCAAGAAATCCAGTCCGCGGCAAGGTGTCGCCCCGCCCGGTTTGATGGCACATTCAGGGGGCTTGCGTTCCGCCGCGGTTCTGGCCATTCGCACAGGAGACCGGACGACCGGATCAGGGCCCGAGGCGAATCGGCGGGCATGTCCGAACCGGCGCCGGAGTCACATCCGCCGCCGGGCCAGGGCCTGTTGACATTCGATTTTGACGATGGTGGTCAGCGCACTCCAACGCTTAGCGTTGATCTTCACGCGGCTTGCGTCACCGATTCCATCAAAACCACTGGCGCTCTTGATGCCGGGGAGCGGACGCGTTATCGCCCATGGAGATTGAACACGATGGGCCGAGCGCCTCCAAAAGTAAGATCACGGAGACCGAAATGCGAGACGATTTCCCCTTCAAGGCGAACCCCGCGAACGCCAAGAGGCGTTCCTCCCTCGGAATGACGGCGGGAGCCGCGGCGGCGCTCGGCGCCTTGGCCGGATGCGGCGGCGATAGCGGCGGCGGCGGCGGCGAAACCACTCCCACGGGCAACGGATCCTTCAACGACGTCGACGGATCCTTCACCGGCACCGCCGGTTCCAACACCATTGACGAAGTTTCCCGCGGCCCGGCCCTCATGTCGGTCGACGCCGGGGAGGGCGACGACACGGTCAACACCGGCGTGGGCACCCAGGAGATCACCGGCGGCGCGGGCGACGACGCCATCGACGGAGGAATGGGCGACGACATCGCGGCCTACGCCGGAGGACGCGCGGGCTTCACCATCACGGCCACGCTCAACGCGGACGCCGTGGCGGGGGTCACGGTGACCGACACCGCGACCATGGGAGATGACGAGGCCGACGAGGGCACCGACATGTTGACGTCGATCGAGCAGCTTCGGTTCAACAGGGGCGGCATGACGGACGAGTGGGTGAACGTCGGCCTCGCGTTCGGCACCAACGCGGGGGACACCGCCCTGGAGGGCACCGCGAACGCCGACATAATTTTCGGCTTCGCCGGAAACGACACGATCACCGGTATGGCCGA
>JANQKA010000390.1 GCA_028281405.1 Hasllibacter sp.
TCCTCCGCTTCCCCGAAACAATCCCCGCCACCTTTCTATTCTCCCGCGAGGCGACCTTCCGCAACTCACGGGCACACACTTCCGGGTTGAGATACCCCAGTCCGCTGTGCGGCCATTGCGTGTCTTGGTCCAACCGCCTGCAATCTATCGCCTCGCCCGCCGCAACCCCCGCAATCTCGTGCATGTCGAGACACCCGCCAAGCATCCGGCAGTGGACATCTCGATGCGGGCGTTGTCTGCCGGGGTGCCGGAACGACTGAAGCACAAGCGAACCCGTGACGATTCGACACCGCCTCAGTTCCCTGACGATAAACTCGGAACCTTTGTCCAGATTGGTCCCCGCCGGATGGCCCCGCATGGATCAATGGATGTTCAATGCCTTCGGGACTCGTTCCGCGCCCAGCGGGTAGTCCTGGACGCTTGACACGGATGCCCGGGTGCCCGCGTCGAGGATGCTCGGATTCCGGTACTCACATCCGCTCGCCAGATTGTCCGTCATCAAACCAACGACAACCGCTTGTTCGGCAGCGAGGGAACCGTGGCCGGCACATGCTCCACACCGGGAGAACACGGGTGGACGGAGCGTCAACCGCGGATTCTCCCCGCGATACAGTCGAGGCACGCCCCCTCCGTCGATTCCGAGAAGCGGATGAATTCAACCGCATTCCAGTGCAGCCGGGCGCGGCCATACTTGCAATGAAGCATCGCCGGCTCACGGAAAAACTCACGCGCCGACGCATAACGGTCGGGAGTGGCCACATGACGATGCGTCCAACGTGAAATCCGCGCCAGTTCGCGCGCCCGACGCTCCAAATGCCTTGAACATTCAACAGGGAACAGACCCGACAACGGCACCCGGAAGCCGCCCCGCGCATCTCCCGCTGAAGGCCTCGAGGCCGCGTCACGTCGACACACATGTGGTTCAACCCAAGTTCTCACTCCTCGAGTTGCGCCTCCAGATCACGCATTCGAAGAATCCGCGCATCGAGCATTCCCCCTTGAATACACAGCAACGAACACGGCGCCCGCTCGCCCACGTCAAACCGCGAGATCATCGTCAAGCCGCTCTAACCAAATAAATGCATCCAATCGCCAAAACCACATCGGCATCAGTGTGGCGCGTCCCACGCATCAACTTCATCCTCTCCGATGCCGCTGGTCCTTGGTGGTTGAGCACCGGCAAGACGGCGGAGGAAAATGAGTCTCCGAGGTGCAACAGGTCGTCATACCATGGGCTCATTTGCGGCGGACATCACATCCGGTGGGCATCGGCCGCGGCGAATATTTGCATGTGATCAGACGGATTCGTGGTTGGCGTCCCCAGTGATTCGGCGCGAACCAGACGGACACCAACCGTCGGGTATGAAACACTTGGTCAAACCATCTGAAAATTGATTAGCATGCTTCTGGGTGGAGGAGTCCAAATTTCATTTCCTTGACCTTCGTCGGTGGCGTTTCGCGATTAATTTGTTTATGAAGAAGCGGCCTCTCTGTAAATATCCAAAATTCCAGACGCGGTCTGGATTCCGCAAACCCAAAAAAGTGCTTTCCCGAATTCCGCTTGGATCGATCGTGCTGCATGTCACATCAACTTGACGCGCCAGCGGCGGCCACACCATGAAGCCGCGATTAGAGCGGATCAGATATTCCCTGATTTGGTTGTCGACGGGCATTTTGACGGTGGAGTATTCGTTCATAAACCGCAATGCTCCTTGGCGGCTCCACAAGAGCGCGCTGGTCGTTATGGGAAAGTAGTGGGCGTGAGCAAGAATTCGTCGGCTTTCGTCGATAATTCCGACATCGGTGGCGTACCTCGGGTGGTGTATTGCGCCGAGATGCACGAGATCCCAATCAAAGTTGTTCGCGGAGAGAAGAGAGAGGGCTCCTTGGACGCTGTCCGGAAAGTTCGGAGACACCTCCACGTCGTCTTCGAACACGAGCGCTTGGGGCGCGCCGCTCTCGACAATCCTCCGGGCGCAGTCCAGATGACTCTTGTAGCAACCGTATTCCGCTCCGAGGAGCGACCGCCCCATGAATTTCAGGCACGCGTCGTTGTCCACATCCGGCAGATCCCTCAGGATTTCGAGGTCGAGTCCCCGACCGTCGAAGGCGGAAACATGCTGGAATTCCAGATCGATGGACTTCAATCGGGAAGCCATCGCCTCAAAACGGTCTCGGCTGCTTTCCAGATTGATGAGATAGGATAGAATTTGCATCGATCGCCTCCAGTTCCCGCGTCTTACGATTGTTGCCGGCGATGTCAACCCGAAATCCGGCCATCCGCCGGGATCGTCCCACACGCGTGACCCGCCGCGCCGCCCGCACTTTCGAAGCACCATCCGCGGAGCGGAGGAACGCGTTCACGGTGGACAACGGAGCGTTCGGTCGCCGAGGATCCGATCAGCGGCGATGCGGGTGCGCTTCCTCCCCGGCGACATTCGTGCGGTCATAGCCTCCCCGGTACCGGTGGTCCCTGCTTTCGAGCCCCCACCTCCGATGGGCTTCGCTCCCGGCGCGGGTCCGCCGTCGCCCGATTCGTGGATGCATCCACGACCTTCCGTTTCAGGCATGTACCCGCGGCCCTCGACTTTGATTCCGCATCACAGAACTCGGCTTGGTGTCCGGTTTCGTGGCGCTTGACTTCAGAGAGCCCCTTCGCCTTCAGCCATGGTTCTGTTCCCGCAGTCCTCCGCTCCCGGTGGTTTCTTCCGCCTTCGGCATCGGAGCCGCTTCCCCGGTCTAACACATCGCGGCGACTCCCGACTCCCCAGGCTTGATACCCGCGTCCAGGCTTCTCGGCTTCGCCGAGCCCCACCCGCCTTCAGTTGGGCCGCCTCCAGCGCCATCCGCCCCTTCGTGGATGGCGCCCGGTCGAACCAGCCGACCCACGCTGAAATGTGAAGTACCTGGTGCGCGCGACAGGTCGCGGCGGCCACGGCCGACGGGTTCCATCAACCAAATTATGCGGAACACCGTGACGAAACGCCGCGGCACCATGCCACGAGGATTCTTGGCCCGTTCAGGGGCTTGCGGCGACACGAAAGGAATGTTACATGGGTGCCCGACCCATCGGGATGCGCCGTCACCGACGGCCGGGGCGGTGGACCGCGGTGACCCGGAGGCGAGCGATGTGGCCCAAAACATACCTCATCAATCTGGACGACAATTCCAACCGCCTGGAAGCGATGGCTTCCCAGCTCCGCGGCATCGGCATGGAATACGAACGTGTTCCCGCCTTCGACGGCCGCGGGCTGGCTCCCGAAGCAATCGCGACCCTGCCGGATGTGGACATCAACGCCAGCGTCCCCTTCATGGGACTGCCGTTCAATGGTCGCGAATACGGACGCTACAAGAGCCATCTGAACTGCGCGCGGCTGATCGTCGAGAGCGGCGACCCCCATGCGCTCGTGTTCGAGGACAACGTGGAGATGTCTCCGGATTTGAAACGCGGCGTCAGCACGATCCTCGACATATTTTCCGCGAACAATTTCGAATGGGATATTGTGAATCTCGGGGCCGATCGCCTCAAGCATGCCACCGATATCGGAATTATCGACGGGAGCGGACGCAAGCTCGCTTATGCGCACTACTTTCCCAAGGTGGCCAACGCGCTCCTTTGGAGTCGTCGGGGAGCATTGCGTTTCCTAACCGACCACGCCCTTGTCAAAATGCCCGTGGACCGCCAATTCCGCGAATACCTGACCCGCTCGGATCTCGGGTTCGCGGTTTCGCCACCGCTGGCGCGGGGAGCGCGAAAGGGCGGCGCGGGCATGTCAAAGGAAATCCTGGTCGGGAGGTTTCAAAAGCGGAATTGGATTTACGGTCTTTTGAGCGCGCTCCGCCTAATTTCCACAAAATCGATCGCAATGAAGAACCGCAAGCTGTCGCGGAAAAGGATCGAACGATTTCCGTTCATAGACGTCGACATTGAAAAAATTTCCGCGGACGGTCACGCGGAACATGAGAAAATTGGGCGAAAACCACTCCCCATTCGGGCATTCCTTATCAATTTGGATTCTGGAAAGGAGAGATTGCGAACCGTCCGCGATCAACTGAATCGGGCTGAAATAAAATTTGAACGCGTCCCGGCATACGACGGCCGAAAATTGAATATCGCGGATCTGGAGGAGTTCGCCGACGCTGATACCGATGCATTCCTCCATTCCATGGGTCGACAGATGTACGGCGCCGAGTACGGCTGCTTCAAGAGCCATTTGGACTGCCTTCGCCGAATAGTCGATTGCGGAGACCCGTACGGTCTCGTCATCGAGGATGACGTGGTAATTCATCCCCGGTTGCTCCACCGTGTCGGGACGGCACTGGAATTTCTGGAAGCGGCGGGGGCCGACTGGGATGTCGTCAACCTCTCCCCGATTGATTTGCGTTCGAGCCTGACCACCGAATTCTGCGCCGTTGGGCCGAACCACGCGCTGGTGCGCGCGCACTACTTTCCACTGACAACGGGGGCGCTTCTGTGGAGTCGGTCCGGCGCGCTCAACATCTTGACCAACCACTCCACGGTCGGAATGCCCCTTGACAGGCAACTGCGGGAAATTTTGACCCGGTCCGACCGCGGCTATGCCGTGTGGCCTCCGCTGATTCAACAAAATTGGAACGACAGCCAAATCGACATTGACGGCACGATGTACAGGAGCGGGAAGAGAATCTACAATCGATGGACGTTCGGATTCGTCAAGAAGAGCCGCATGATCGCCAACCGAATGATCGCGCGCAGGCACCGGATGCGGGCGATTTTATCACGGGCGCGCGACAACCGCAATCGAAATTTTCGACGCCCGGAGAAGGGGAATCAATAAATTCCCGATAACAAAAAAGGACGAACGGGAATGATTCCTTGCTACGGACACCCGTCGAATCCGGACTTGTGTCAACCCCTGATTGGAATTGATTCCCCAACATTGCCAATCCTCCGCCTGATACTTTCTTGACCGTAGGAATCCACCCGGCGGAGTAGTCTCCTCATTTCAAATCACCCGCGCCCGACCGAGGGTCGGGGGCGCGCGCGTCATTCACACGGTCACACGAAATCGATTGATTGGAATCATTGGCCACCGAGCGAAATTCAATTACTTGCCCGTCGTTTGCAGATACTGAAGCCCTATGCCCCCGTGATTCCGGAATCAATCCGCCCCGGGCGCGAACGGGATTTTAGAAATATTGGTATTCAGAAATGACCGCGGGGAAACTCATTTGTTTCAATTTCCGCGTGGCGGAAATCACCGCCCCGCCTCGGCGCCCCAAATCGAATCGCCTGGCGGCGCATGCGAATCGTTCGTTGGTCCATCCCCGTCGGTTCCCCCTGCGAGGCCCGGGCGGCCGCGGTGGCATGCCGCCATGAATGGACAAGGAAACGCCTCCGCGGCTTCGACAC
>JANQKA010000420.1 GCA_028281405.1 Hasllibacter sp.
TCCATAATTCCTGCTTCGGTTCAAATGAACCCGACCAAATTCGGCTGGATCGGGTGACTGACAGTGCTCTCCCAGCCTATCACCGACCCCGATCCGCGCCCTCCTCCGTCTTTCTCGCCTCCGCTCCTTCTTCCGTTCCTCCGCCGGGGCCACCGCCTCCCGCCACTCTGCATAGCCCAGTTCCTCCCGGACCTCCGTCGGGGCCAACTCCTCCCGTCCCCCCATCGTCGCGTCCTTCCTTCCCGGTCAAAGGCTCCGTGGATCGCGACATGGTGATGAGGAACGGCAAAATTTCTGCCGCGTATGGGCGCGGGGGGATTCACGCCGCTCAAAAATTATGATTCACGGGGGTCCAATCACCAGCATGGACACCAAACATGGCCAAGGCCCATCCCCTCGAACTCAGGAAACGCGCGCTCGCACTGTTGCACTCCGGCTTGTCGCAGGCGAATTCAAGACTTCGAAGACGTTCGTCCAGAACGTTCACGCCCGCTACGAACTCACAGGTTCGGTGCTCCCGTCCGAGAAGCGTGGCCACCGCGGGCGGAGTTTGACGCCCGAGCAACTGGAGTTGCTGCGTGGTCTCTCCGCCGAGAAACCGGACCTGACCACGAACTGGGCGCGGGAGCGATTGAATGAGGTCTGGGGAGGCAACGCGAGTAAGACCTTCGTCTGGTGCGGACTGACGGAAGTGGGTCACGAGTTCACGCGCGGCGGCCGCGCCACCGGAGGGAAATCTCCGGGTCCATCGAAGGAGGCGCCCTCCCCGACGCCGAAACCGATGCGTGCCCCGGATGAGGCCGCGGCCGAGCGGGCGCGCCGTCTCAAAACGGCCCCGGTCCCGGATGAGGAAGGCTTCTCATGGATGAAGTTCAAGTTCGAGGTGGAACTTCCCCGCGGGAGCGTCCGTTCAAGGCTTGCGGCCTATCCGATGGTCGCGGTGGACGCGCTGTGTCCGTCCTCCGGGCGGTCGGACTCATTTGAATCCAACGGTGGGCGGGTCAGGACGTGTGGGGATCAGGATTGGCCCTCCTACGATCTGGCTGTTGAGCGGCGCGGCTCGATCGAGTGGGATCTGTTTGACCAATTTCGCGATTCCGACGATTGGTATGCCAAAAAAACGGGCAGGGTCGGCAGGCCGCCGACGTTCCGCGACAAAGTCATACTGTTCTGCGTGATCGTATCGATTGTGAGGAATTGTGGCATGCGGGAGATGGAGGGATACATCCGTCGAATGGTGAAGGAACGGGGGCTTGATTGGAAGGTTCCCGATCATGCGACCGTGAGCCGGCGCATGTCGAAACTGTGTGTTCGGATCCATCCCGGAGGAAGCGACGGGAAATATCTTTATATCGCATCCGACGGAACCGGCATGAAGGTCCGTGGAGGGGGACAGTGGATAGAATACAAGCACGGTGGGGAAAAAAGAAAACGGAAATACTCCAGTGGGAACATCACGATCTACGTGGATACCCTTGAAATACTGGCGCAATTGCTCACGGACGGGGAAACCCACGATGGTCCCCAGCTGCCCAAAATGCTGAATCAGATCCCCAACGATC
>JANQKA010000443.1 GCA_028281405.1 Hasllibacter sp.
GCCTCCGCGGTGTTCACCGTTCGCTGTCGCGCCGCTCTTGGATTTCCTGACGGCGCATGGGCATTTTGTCGATGACGCGGGTGATTTCCCGCACATCCCAAGGGAACGGTTTCCGCAGTTTGACGTCGCCGTCCTTGCCGATGAGCACCATCATGAATCCGCGCGGCCGAAGTTTCCTCCTGAGGGCGGAACCGGCGTCGGGATCGGTGTCGACGATCACCACCACGTCGCGTTCGATCAGCGGCGCCGACCGGGCGGCCAGCAAGGCCATCTGGCGCCGGAAGGAGGGTTCGGCGGGTGTGTCGGCGAACACCACGATGGGCCGCGCGACCCAGCGGAACGCGTCGAGATCGACTTCGGACGAGTCGAAGGGACCCGACGGCCCCCCGTCCCCCCCGCCGTGGGACGCGTCCCGCGCGGAGGTGGGTTGGACGTCATCGACGGCGGGGGCCGGCGGGTCGTCCGTCTGCGCCGGCGCGGGCGGCGCGGCGAGCATGATGGAGGCGATCAATGCTAGGCGTTTCATGTCCACTCGGAGTATACAGGGCTCTCGGAAGTCTTGAATAAGACGATTTTGGCGCGGAATCACGGAGGAAAGCGACAATGGACGACCGCAGCCGCTGGAAGGCGATCGCGGAAGGGGAACTGAAATCCCGATCCGTGGACGATCTGACGTGGAATACGCTGGAGGGCATTGACGTCAAGCCGGCCTACTTTCCCGCCGATATCGAAGGTCTCGGTCATCTGGGTTCCGTCGCCGGCGAGCCGCCGTTCGCGCGGGGCCCCAAGGCGACCATGTACGCGGGGCGGCCGTGGACGATCCGGCAGTACGCGGGTTTCTCGACCGCGGAAGAATCCAACGCGTTCTACCGCAAGGCGCTGGCCGCCGGGCAGCAGGGCGTTTCCGTCGCGTTCGACCTGGCCACGCACCGCGGCTACGACAGCGACCACGAGCGCGTGGTGGGCGACGTGGGAAAGGCCGGCGTGGCCATCGACAGCGTCGAGGACATGAAGATCCTTTTCGACGGAATTCCGCTTCGCGACATCTCGGTGTCGATGACGATGAACGGAGCGGTGATTCCGGTGCTCGCGAGCTTCATCGTCGCCGGAGAGGAGCAGGGCGTGGACCGCGCCCGGCTCTCGGGGACCATCCAGAACGACATCCTCAAGGAATTCATGGTCCGGAACACCTACATCTACCCTCCGGAGCCGTCGATGCGCGCCGTGGCCGACATAATCGCCTACACGGCGGACGAAATGCCGAGATTCAATTCCATCTCGATTTCCGGCTACCACATGCAGGAGGCGGGCGCGAACCTGGTTCAGGAATTGGGGTTCACGCTGGCCGATGGCCGGGAATACGTGCGCGCCGCGGTCGAACGCGGAATGGACGTGGACAAATTCGCCGGCCGTCTTTCGTTCTTTTTCGCGATCGGCATGAACTTCTTCATGGAGGCCGCGAAGCTCCGGGCGGCGCGCCTGCTTTGGCACCGCGTCATGAGCGGGTTCGGGGCGAAGGATCCGCGGTCGATGATGCTGCGGACCCACTGCCAGACCTCGGGAGTGTCCCTCGCCGAACAGGATCCGATGAACAACGTCGTTCGCACCGCCTACGAGGCGCTGGCGGCGGTTTTGGGCGGAACGCAGTCGCTCCACACCAACTCGTTCGACGAGGCGATGGCGCTTCCAACGGAGTTTTCCGCCCGGATCGCGAGGAACACCCAATTGATCCTTCAGGAGGAGACTGGCGTGACCAACGTGGTCGACCCGCTCGCGGGTTCCTACTACGTTGAGAGCCTGACCGGCGAGCTCGCGGGAAAAGCTTGGGAGCTCATGGAGGAGATCGAGGAAATGGGCGGCATGACGAAGGCCGTCGCCTCGGGCATGCCCAAACTGAGGATCGAGGAGTCGGCGGCGCGCCGCCAGGCGATGATCGACCGGGGCGAGGAGGTGATCGTCGGGGTCAACAAGTACCGTCTGGAGAAGGAGGACGAGGTCGATATCCTGGACGTCGACAACGTCGCGGTCCGCGAAGCCCAGATCGAACGGCTGCGGAAAATCCGGGCGTCGCGGGACCAAGCCTCCTGCGAAGCGGCGTTGGACGCGTTGACGGGGGCGGCGAAGGACGGCGGCAACCTGTTGGCCGCCGCCGTCGAAGCGGCCCGGGCCCGCGCCACGGTCGGGGAAATTTCAATGGCGATGGAGAAGGTGTTCGGCCGCCACCGCGCCGAGGTGAAGACGCTCGCGGGCGTCTACGGCGCCGCTTACGAGGGCGACGAGGAATTCGAGGCGATCCGGAGGGATGTCGAGGCCTTCGCCGGGGAGGAGGGGCGCAGACCCCGCATGCTCGTCGTCAAGATGGGACAGGACGGGCACGACAGGGGGGCGAAGGTGATCGCGACCGCGTTCGCCGACATCGGGTTCGACGTGGACGTGGGGCCGCTTTTTCAAACACCGGACGAAGCGGCGCGCGACGCGGTGGACAACGATGTTCACGTGATCGGCGTGTCGTCGCAGGCGGCGGGACACAAAACGCTGGCCCCGAAATTGATCGAGGCCCTCAAGGAGCGGGACGCGGAGGACATCATCGTGGTGTGCGGCGGGGTGATACCCGCCCGGGACCGGGGCGTTCTCAAGGAGGCCGGAGTCAAGGAGATCTTCGGCCCCGGAACCAACATACCAAAAGCCGCGGAAAACATTCTCGGCCTGATCCGCGGGGCGCGCGGGTGATCAGCCCCTTTTCCGCGCGCGGGACTTCGGCCACGCCTATGGGCCCGGCGCGTCGGGCCCGATGAGCAGCCATGCCGGAAATTCCGGCATTCTTCTTCAATCTCGACAGGCGCCCCGTCCGCTTGGAACTGATCGAAAAGCATCTCGCGGGGCGCGGAATCGAATGGCGGCGGATCAAGGCCTTGGACGCCTCTACCGTGACGGTGGAATTGGTCGTCGCCGTCGCGGCCCCGTC
>JANQKA010000453.1 GCA_028281405.1 Hasllibacter sp.
ATCTTCGAAAGCGTGACGTCACAGGGAGTGAACGAAGCGGATTCCCCGACCGGAGCACTTGGCGACATCATGTGCCTGGATGATTCGGGAAAGACGGTCCTGGCGATCGAGGTCATGGACCGCGACCTGACCTTGGCGGATGTCCGCGATTCGACCAGGAAGGTGAGGTATTCCGAAGATCCATTGGAGGATTTGGTGTTCGCCGCGCCGGGAATCAGGAGTGATCAAGAAGACGAAGTGCGGGAAAATTTCGAAACGGTGTGGGCTTCCGGTTTGAACATCAATCATGTCGATGTTCTGGACTTGGCCAATTCGACGTTCGTGTTGCTGCCCGAGGAGTGGAGGCCAAGGCTTTTGCGGGAAATCGGAATGGAACTTGACGGGCGGGGAGATCATATCCATCGGCGCGCTTGGCGTGATGTTTTATTGAACGCGGGCTGAAGGGGCGCATGGCTACTGCTTGGATAGGCCTCCCACGGCGTGGAATTCCGCCATTCCGTGGATGGCATGAGGCTTCCACTCATCCAGTGTTGATTGGCGGAAGCCGGTGACCCACGCGGTGAAACCCGGTGAATCCTCGCGGGCGAGGCCGGTCGGCATTCGATGTGCGTCATTGGCGATCGAATGCCAAAATCTGTCGAAACGAGTGAAACCCTCCCCGCCGGGTTCCGGAAACGAGTCGATTTGAATTGCGTCCACGGCCCGCGCTTCGCCCAGGACCCCGCGAAAGACCTTCCGGAACACCGCAAGCCGTTCACCGGGCGGAAGAGCATTCCATCCGGGCATTTGAAGAGCCGTCCGACGGTGGCCCGGTGATGTACGGGTCTCCGACTGACGGCTCAACGCCTTCCCCGAGGCGCATGGCGCGGCCTCCCGTTTATCGGGAGGCCGACGGACAGTGCCCGCGGCTTTCGGGCGTCATCAGCCGCGGGAATAGGCCAGATAGAAACGGTACCACAGGAAGCCGAAGAACAGAAGCGGCTTGAAGATGGCCAATAGGCCGTGGAAACCGCCCAATATGAACACCGCGGCCGCGACGCTCATGAATCCGAACGACATGGGGATCAGGCAGATGAATCCGGCCATTATCAGGAGGTGGCCGAGGTTGGCCAGTGGGCCGGGACACGCTTCATGGGCCGACGCCAGCACCAGATAGCCGGACGCGATGAGGCCTGTCCAGAGCAGCGCGGCGAGGGGCGGACTCCATCCGAAACCCGAACCGTGCAGGTGCGGCTGGATGACAAGCGTCACATACGCGGCGGGGTAGAAGAAGATGTGGGCGATCAGCATGATCAGATCCTTGAGCCAAGGCTCCCTGCCCGGAGGGGGGCACAGGGCGTTGCGCTTCCATCTTCGGTATTTGGTGCCGAAGTCTTCCTTGCCGCTCCGGTTCCGGATGCCGGACATGGTATGTTCCTTTCGTTGGCTTCTGTGTTTGACAGATGTGTTCGGAACAAACCGGGTTCAAGGGGTTGGGAACAGAATTCGAACTTTTTTTTCGCAAGGTGGTCTCCCGAAGGCGGCGGATGACCGTGGGCGCGCGTTCCGCAACGGCGGCGAGACGCCATTGGACGCGCGGACGGGGCGGGGTGGGCGCGAATCCGCCAAGGGAGGCCATGCCGCGCGCGGGCGGCGTTCTTGACGGGACCGGGGTCGATCGCGGGTTCAGTCGCCGCGGGATGGTCGGGCGGGGGCCGGGGATGGGGCGCGCGCCCCGACCTGGCCGCCCGATCGTCTGAATGGAAAGGCCGGAACCGCGGCAAAGTGAGAGTGTCCCAAAACGGAACACTCAGAAGGGGCCTCCTCCGGGCGTGAAGGCGGGGATCCCATCATGGAGCGAAAACCGCGACGACCTCCCTACTTCGCCCCCGAATGAAGATCGGGCAGATTTCCGTCGATCCAAGCCATCGTGGCGAGATCCGCCACCCGCGCCGACAGGTCGGCCCAACGCTCCAACCCCGCGGCGCCGGCCGACACCCGCACGCGTTCTTCGACCCTTTCGAGAACCGACAGGCTGACCGTGTCGCCGAGCGCGGCCCCCACCGAAGCCCACATCATCGCCATTGGATAGGAGCGCGCCATGCCGTCTCCGTGAAGCCGCCCGAGAGCTTGGGCGCGGATTCCCGGAATCGATTGGAACGCGTCGGCCTTGGCGGAGATAGGCGTCAACCCGGTCTGAAGATTCAACACCGTGACAAATGGAATGCGCCGCTCGAGCCGGTCAAGGGCGTCGGCCGCCCCGGCAACGCCGGCCGCGCCCGCGCGGAGCGCGTGGAGATAGGCATCGGCTGGCCGCTCGGTGGCCAACGCCTCCGCGATGAGAAGGGATGCCTCGCCATCGCCTCCGGACGCGAGATCCTCGAGAATCGGCAGTCCCACGCGTGGGTTGCGGGGCGCTCCCACGCCGGTGACGAAGGCGCGGCCGACGGCGAGCCGCGCTTCCGCCGACAGGCTTTCGGGATCGCCGTCGACGGCGATGCGCAGCATTTCAACCGGAAGGGCGGTCCGCGCCGCCTCGCTGGCCGACGACGCCCGGGGCCCGAGGGCCTCGAAAAACGCGCGAGGGTCGGCGGTGATTTCCTCGAAGTCTATGAGCGTCCGCGGTGGGTTGCCGCTCTCGAGCACGAGAACGCGGGGATCCGCCACGAAGCCTTCCCAAGCGTCCCCGAACGAGGCCGCGAAGTCGCGTTGCGCCCGGTTCAAACCGGTGCCGCCCCCCGCGGATTCGAAGTTGAGTCCCGTCAGGAATTCGACCGCGGCTCCTTCGGCGAATTCGCGCGCCGTGTCGGGATCCGTCGCCCGCGCCGGAAGCGAAACGCGCATCAGGTTGTAGAGTCCGGCGTCCTCCAGCGTCAGCCTCGCTTCGTCGAGATAAATGGTGGCCCCGCGGTCGCTGAAATCCGACGCGGCCATGAAAAAATAGGCGAATTCCGCCGACAGGTCGATGAACGCCAACCGTTCGACGCCGACGTGCAGGCGCAGGTCGGCTGCGGCGGACGGAACGTCGTAGTCCACCTGCAGGCCTGCGCGGGGCACGTTCAGCGTGTCGGTTCCGAGCGCGACCGCCGTGACGCGCAATTCCGGCGGAAGACAGGGGAGCGCGACCGAAAGGCCGTCGAAATCGACCGCGACCCTCCCTTTCTCCGGAATATCGACCGCGGCCGTGCGCAGGGTCATCCGGTCGACTCCCACGACGCAGTCGCGGCCGCCCCGCCGGCCCGCGAACGGCCATATTTCGATGTCCGTCACCGTGACCCCGCCGAGAGCCAGATCCACGGACATGCCGCCGTAGGTCACGTCCGCGAAATTCCGGGCAACCATCACGCCCCCTTGAAGGATGCGCTGCGCGATCAGGTCGGGATCGAGGAGGGACCAAAGCGTTGGACGCTCCCGCGCGGCCGCGGAGGACAGCGCGAGGGCGGAAAGAAGTGCGGCGGCGGCGAGGTGTCTCATGGAAGGCGTCCTTGAAGGGCGTCCCGACTAAACCAGCGCGCCGGATCGGGATCAAGCACCGGCCGCGTCTCCGAAGCGGTCGCGACGGAACGTAGGGGTGGCCGCATCGGGTGGACGCGGCCCCGGTCACGCCTCCAAAGCGGCGACGCCGGGCAGGGTTCCGCCCTCCATCCACTCGAGGAAGGCCCCGCCGGCGGTCGAGACGTAGCTGAACCCCGCCGCCACGCCGGCTTTTTCCAGCGCCGCCACGGTGTCGCCGCCTCCGGCCACGGAAACCAGAAGTCCCTCTTTCGTCAATCGGGCCGCTTCGCGCGCCGCCGCCGTGGTCGCCGCGTCGAATGGCTCCGTTTCAAAGGCTCCCAGGGGACCGTTCCAGATCAGGGTGCGGGACAGCCGGAACGATTCGGTTATCCTGGCGACGCTGTCGGGGCCGGCGTCGAGGATCATCATGCCGGGCGGGAGCCGACCGACTTCCGCGGTGACGGTCCGGGCGTCGGAGGACAGCTTGTCGGCGGCCACCACATCGCTCGGCAGAAGAATCCCGCACCCCGCCTCCCGCGCCGCGGATTCGATCTCCCGCGCCGTGTCGGCGAGGTCGTGTTCGGCCAGGCTGTCGCCCACATCCACTCCGCGGCCCACCAGGAAGGTATTCGCCATCCCTCCGCCGATGACGAGGGTGTCGACCTTGGTGGAGAGGTTCCGCAGAACGCCGATCTTGGAGGAGACCTTCGCGCCGCCGACCAGCGCGGCGACGGGTCGCAGCGGATCCCCGAGAGCCCCGTTCAGCGCGGAGAGCTCCTCCGCCATCAGTCGCCCGGCGCACGCCGGCAGCAGGCGCGCCACGCCCTCGGTGGACGCGTGGGCGCGGTGCGCCGCCGAAAACGCGTCGTTGCAGTAGACGTCGCCGAGGGCGGCGAACCGCTTGGCGAGTTCCGGGTCGTTTTTTTCCTCGCCCGGCTCGAATCGGGTGTTTTCGACGAGCAAGATGTCGGCGTTCGGGGAGCGGATCGACGCCTCGGCCCCGTCGAGGGCCGCGAACCGGACGGAGCGTCCCGTCTCGGTTTCCAACGCGCGAACCAAGTGGCGCAGCGACATCGCGTCGACGACGCTTCCATCGGGCCGTCCGAAATGGCTCAGCAGGATGGGACGCCCGCCCGCCGCGATGATCGCCTCCAAGGTCGGAACCGAGCGCCGGATGCGGGTGGTGTCGGAAACCTTCCCATCGGCCATGGGCACGTTGTAGTCCACCCGGACCAGCACGCGTTTGCCGTCGAGATCCATGTCGTCCAGCGATTTCCAAGCCATCGCGGCCTCCCAGCGGCGCCGTTCGGCGCGGGTTCGTTCCTTCGGGCGGCGGGCGCGGCCAAACCTCGTATTCCCTCCGCCCGCCGCCCCATTCAGCGGTTTTGCGCCGCGCGGTCAACCTGGGCTGGACTTCCGTTCCGCCGCAACCGCCCGCATTTCCTTGAAGCGCCGGGTCCGCGGGATCGTCTCCCGCTCCGCCGGGCCGCCGGCTTCCGTGGTTGGCCGACGGCCCGGCGGAGCGGGAGACGATCCCGCGGACCCGGCGCTTCAAGGAAATGCGGGCGGTTGCGGCGGAACGGAA
>JANQKA010000451.1 GCA_028281405.1 Hasllibacter sp.
CCGCGGGGCTATGGACACCCGGTCCGCCGCCTGCTAAGGGCCGCCTTCGCCGCGCCGATTCGTTTCGGCGCGGCGCGTTCTTTGGGGCGTCGCCCCGCAAACACGGCGGGATCAACCCCGCGAACCCAAACGGAAGACAGGAAGCATGGCACTCAAGTCGTACAAGCCGACTACGCCGGGCCAGCGCGGGCTGGTGCTGATCGACCGTTCGGAGCTTTGGAAAGGCCGCCCGGTCAAGTCCCTCACCGAGGGACTGTCGAAGAAGGCGGGCCGGAACAACACCGGACGGATCACGATGCGCCGCCGCGGCGGAGGGGCGAAGCGGCTCTACCGCGTGGTCGATTTCAAGCGTCGGAAGATGGACGTGGCCGCCGAGGTCGAGCGGATCGAATACGATCCCAACCGAAGCGCCCTCATCGCCCTCATCCGCTACGAAGACGGCGAACAGGCCTACATCATCGCTCCGCAGCGACTCGCCGTCGGGGACAAGGTGGTGTCCGGCCAAAGCGTGGACATCAAGCCGGGCAACGCGATGCCGTTCTCCGGCATGCCGATCGGCACGATCGTCCACAACATCGAGATGAAGCCGGGCAAGGGCGGCCAGATCGCCCGCTCGGCGGGCACCTACGCGCAGTTCGTGGGACGCGACGGAGGCTACGCCCAGATCCGCCTCTCGTCGGGCGAGCTCCGCCTCGTCCGCCAGGAATGCATGGCGACGGTGGGCGCGGTCTCCAATTCGGACCACTCGAACCAGAACCTCGGCAAGGCCGGACGCAACCGCCACAAGGGCAAGCGCCCCTCGGTCCGCGGCGTTGTGATGAACCCGGTCGACCACCCCCACGGCGGGGGCGAGGGCCGGACCTCGGGCGGACGCCACCCTGTGACGCCCTGGGGCAAGTCCACCAAGGGCGCGCGGACGCGCGACAAGAACAAGGCGTCGTCGAAGTACATCATCCGCTCCCGCCACGCCAAGAAGAAGGGGCGCTGACACCATGGCACGCTCGATTTGGAAAGGCCCCTTCGTGGACGCGCACGTCCTGAAGAAGGCCGAGAAGGCGCGGGAGTCCGGCAGGAACGAGGTCATCAAGATCTGGTCCCGCCGGTCCACCATCCTGCCTCAGTTCGTTGGCCTCACCTTCGGGGTCTACAACGGCCAGAAGCACATACCTGTCAACGTCTCCGAGGACATGATCGGCCAGAAATTCGGCGAATACTCCCCGACGCGCACCTACTACGGGCACGCCGCGGACAAGAAAGCGAAGAGGAAGTAGCCATGGGCAAGGAAAAGAACCCGCGCCGCGTGGCGGACAACGAGGCGATGGCGAAGCTGCGCATGCTCCGCACCTCGCCGCAGAAGCTCAACCTGGTCGCGGCGATGATACGCGGAAAGACCGTCGAGAAGGCCACGACCGACCTCACGCTCTCCCGGAAGCGGATCGCGCAGGACGTGAAGAAGTGCCTTCTGTCCGCCGTCGCCAACGCCGAAAACAACCACAACCTAGACGTGGACGAATTGGTCGTCGCCGAAGCCTACGTCGGCAAGAACCTCGTCCTCAAACGCGGCCGCCCGAGGGCCCGTGGTCGCTTCTCGCGGATCCAGAAGCCGTTCGCGGAGATCACCATCAAGGTCCGCCAAGTCGAGGAGCAAGCCTAATGGGTCACAAGGTCAATCCGATCGGCATGCGCCTCCAGATCAACCGCACCTGGGACAGCCGCTGGTACGCCAACACCAAGGATTACGGTGATCTTCTGCTGGAAGACATCAAGATCCGCGGGTTCATCAAGGAGGAGTGCAAGCAGGCCGGCGTGAGCCGCGTCATCATCGAGCGCCCGCACCGGAAGTGCCGCGTCACCATCCACACCGCGCGCCCCGGCGTCATCATCGGCAAAAAGGGCGCGGATATCGAGGTGCTGCGCAAACAGCTGGCCGAAATGACCGGCTGCGAGCTGCACCTCAACATCGTGGAGATCCGAAAGCCGGAACTCGACGCGCAGATCGTCGCGGAAAGCATCGCGCAGCAGCTCGAGCGGAGGGTTTCATTCCGGCGCGCCATGAAGCGCGGCGTGCAGAACGCGATGCGCATGGGTGCCCTTGGGATCAGGGTCAACGTCGCGGGGCGCCTCGGCGGCGCGGAAATAGCGAGGACGGAGTGGTACCGCGAAGGCCGCGTTCCGCTTCACACCCTGCGCGCGGACATCGACTACGCGCTGTCCGAGGCGGAGACGCCCTACGGCATCATCGGGGTCAAGGTCTGGATATTCAAAGGCGAGATCATGGAACACGACCCGTCGGCGCACGACCGCCGCCAACAGGAAATCCAGGAAGGCCCCGCCTCGCGCGGCGGTCGCCGATAAGGAGGACGTGGTATGCTGCAACCGAAGCGCACGAAATTCCGCAAGCAGTTCAAGGGCCGGATCAAAGGCGAGGCCAAGGGCGGCTACGGCCTCACCTTCGGCACCTTCGGACTGAAGGCCATCCAACCGGAGCGCGTGACCGCGCGCCAGATCGAGGCCGCGCGCCGGGCGATGACCCGACACATGAAGCGTCAGGGCCGCGTTTGGATCCGCGTGTTTCCGGACGTTCCCGTGAGCTCGAAGCCCACCGAGGTCCGGATGGGCAAGGGCAAGGGATCGGTCGACTACTGGGCCTGCAAGGTGAAGCCCGGCCGCGTGATGTTCGAGATTGACGGCGTGTCCGAGACGGTCGCCCGCGAGGCCCTGCGCCTCGCGGCGATGAAACTGCCGATCAAGACCCGCACCGTGACGCGGGAGGACTGGTAGGCGCCGAGCCTGGAAGGCGCCCGCCGCCGAGACTTCAAACCCCGGCCCGTTGGGCCGGGGTTTTATTTGGCCGCGGCTTTCGATTGACCGCCTTCAGCCGCCTCCCCGCCGGCGGCGGCGTTGAACGCCAGCACCGGTTCGCCGGAACCGTACGTGTGCGGTCCTCCCGGGATCGCGGGCTTGAGGGCGGCGGAGGCGCAACACGGGGGGTGACCCCGGGCCGGGGTCACCCATGAAGCCGGGGCCGCCTCAGTTGTAGTAGTTCGGCAAGTCGTATCCGCGGTTCGTCAGGCAGTGGTCCACCGCCCTCTTCGCGGAATCGTACAGCTCGTAATCGAACGTGAAGGCCCTCGGCGGTACGACGATCAGGTAGATGCCGAGTGTCAAACCCGCGGCGACGCGGTTCGCGGCTTCCCTGATGTTGTCCCTGAACACCTCGTTGCTGAACTCGCTGCCGATTTCGCGGCACGACTCGAGGTCGTCCGGGAATGCCGCCTGGCGGGCGGAGGAGGCGGAACTGAGGTCGACGACGGGGTGGTAGTGCCTCATCCTATCGCATCCCGCGATGGCGAGGATGATCATGAGGCCGAGAATTTTCTTCATTGGTTTCTCCGTTTCCGGGTGGATTTCATGGTGGTTGCTTACGGAGTATTCCACCCGGATGGAATACCGGACGGTGACGGGCGCGGATTCCGCGCCATGGAGGATCGCGGCCGTCCGGCCCTCCGCGCCCATCACCGGGCGTCGGTGATCGGGGCGCTTCCCCGTGGCCCGCGCGCGAGGGCCGCCAGATCCGACACCTTCCCGCTCCCGTCGATCCGCTCGATGGCGGAGATGATCGCCGAGCGCTCCTCCTCCGAATATGCGGCGGCGCAGTCGTCGAACTTCCCGCGCAATTCCTCCCGGGAGAGTGGATTGTCCGGGCCGCCGCGGTAGGGCCAATCCGAGCGTCCGCGGAAACACCTGCCGGATTTCGTTTCAACCTCGATGTCGAACACGATCCTGTCCTTTCCCAACTCCCCGATCCGCGGATCGATCACGGCCTCGACCCGCCTCTGCATGGCCTGGCAGTCGTCGGATCGGACGAAATCGTCGCTGAACTCCCGCGGGCCGGCCTTCCGCCGCAGCGCGATCGCCGCGATCTGGAACGGCACGCAGAACTTGCCCTCCAGCGCGGTGTTGGCGTGGGCGATGCGAAGCGGCCCCGGAGCCAGCACGTTCGATCCGGTCCCGACCCGGATCCGGGCCACGTCCTCCGGAGCCACGTCGTTCTCCGTCACCAGGCGCTTCATGGCGTCCATGCCGGGATGTCCGACCACGCCGCACGGGTAGGGCTTCACCGAAGCTCCGGGCTCGAGGATCGCCCACGGTTCGCCGAGGCGGCCGACGATTCGGTCCTCGGCGAAGCCGCCGCCGAAAGCCTCGAAAAAACCCCGGCCGCCCGCCCCATGTTGAGCGGCTTGCACATCGTGCCGTGATTGACGCCGAGGCCGGAGGACATCGTGGCGGCGATGGCGATGGCGTTCAGGACTTGCCGATTCTCCAGCCTCAGAAGCTTGGCCGCGGCGGCAACCGACCCGAATACGCCGATCGTGCCGCTGGAGTGGAACCCGCGCCCACCCGTGAAGTGCCGGGGGTCGATCGCCTCGGCGATCTTCACCTGCGTTTCGAAGCCGAGGATGAACGCCGTCAGGAATTCTTCGCCGGTCGAGCCGACATGCTCGCCGACGGCCAACGCGGCGCAAAGCGGCTGCATGGTGGGATGGATGAGGACCGACCGGTCTTTTTCGAGGGACAGCGCTGTGTCGTCCCAGTCCAACGCGTGTCCGGCGACGCCGTTGGCGAAAGCCGCGGCGTGGGCGGGAACCTTTAGGCTATCCCCGCCGAGGGTGGAAGCCTCTCCCCGGCCGCCAATTCCGGCGACGTGGGTTCGCGCGATCCGGGCGCAGGGTTCGGACGCGCCGGCGATCATCACGGCCAACCCGTCCAAAAGGCAGCGCTTGGCTGCCCGGACGCCCTCCGCGGGGATGTCGCCGCCCGAGGTCGACGAGACGAATTCCGCGATGTGGCGGGTGACGCCGGGAAGGGCTTCGGGGGTCATGTCGTGATCACGATCGGTTCGGTTGACTGAAAGGGTCGCCCGAGCAGGCGACCGCGAGGCCGGACGGGGAAATACCGCGCCCGAGGCAATGCTCGATCAGGGCTGCCCCCCCGTCAGGCAGGATCGGCGCGAGGATGTCCCGCGCCTTCTCCGCGACCTCGCCCGGCTCCATGGGGGAGTCGGGCGTGCCCCGGACCACCTTGGCGTGGTGGCTCCGTTCTGACCCGTCCAGCATGCGCACCTCGACGATGGATTGCCGTTCGGGCTCCGTTTCCGCCAAGGCGTCGTCGGGAACGAGGTTCACCTTCCTCCTCAATGCGAGAATCGTCGCGTCCAGCATGAGGCCGTGGTCGTGGGAATCGGCGAATCCGACCGGTCCGCGCGAAACCGCGAGGGCCACCAGGTGCTGCGCGCAGACCGCGGGCATGCGCGCGTCGTCGATCACGTGGAAGCGGTTCGACGGAACGCGCACTGTGATTTCCGAGATGGAGTCGGGCGGCTCGGCCTCGCCCCCGAATATCGCCTCAACCGCGTCGAGCACCGACTGCATCGGTGATCCGACCGGCCATTTCTTGATCGTCGCGCGTTCGATTTCGAACCTCGTTCCAAGCCCGTCGGTCAGGGCTTCGGGCCGGGGATTTTCGGCGAAGGCCTCGAGGAAACCGTTCGCCCCGGTCAGCGGGAGGTCCGGCGCGGTCATTCCGGCCTCCGCCAATTGCGCCGCGAATATTCCGTTGCGGGCGGCTTTGGCCCCGAAGTCGAAGCTTTTCTCGACATGGTCCGGATCGCGGTTCCAATAGCTGAGGCCGGACGCTTGCTGGACCGTGAACGACAGGAGTGCGCCGATCCGGTCCCGGTCCAGCCCGATCAAGGCCCCGGCCGCCGCCGCGGCGCCGAACAGAGCCCCGAACGAGTGGGTGGAGAAGGTCGTGGTCCTCGGGTTCGAAAATCCAAGGGCCATGGTGGCACGGGCGCCGACGTCGTAGCCGAGCGCGATCGCCCGCAGCAGCTGGTCGCCGGTTGAGCCGCGGTGCTCGGCCATGGCCAAGGCCGCGGGAACGACCCCGCAACCGGGATGGAACCGGCCACGGATGTGGCTGTCGTCCGTCTCGTCGGCGTGCGCGGACATGGCGTTGGCGAAGGCCGCCCATTCGGGTGGCGCCCGACGGCCGCTGCCGAGAATGGTCGCGGTTCCGCCGTCCGCCCGCGCCGCGGCGAACCGGTGTCCGAATTCCCCCGCGGGGAGGAACCGCCCCGACAGGATCGCCGCCAATGTGTCCAGAAGGTGACACCTGACTCGGGTCTCGACGCTCGGGGGAAGCGGGGACCGGGCCGCTTCCGCGGCGTGGGCGGCCAGGATGGCCTCGGGCGCCATGTCGTTGGATGCCGTCATCGCGCGCCGCCTTATTGGAGCGGCCATGGAAGGTCCAAGCCGAGCCAAGTCTGAAGCAGCCCGAGCGGGTAGCGCAGGGTCAACTGGTCGGAGAGGACGCCGAGGAGCAGAACGAAGGCGGCGGCCCCCGCGAACGCGTGCGCGGTATTCACCCCGGCGCGGAAGCGGAGAAACAGGAAAATGAAGGAGGCGACGCCAAGCACGTAGCCGATGACGGCGGAGAGAAGCAGCATCGCGAGGAGAAGGCCGAGGAAGAATTCGGCTGAGGGCCGCCCGGGGGCCCCGCCTCCCCCGCGCTCGGCGTCGTGGAACATCGGCCCGGGGCGGCGGGCGAAGGCCATGCCGAGACCGAGCGGCGCGAGGAACGCCAGCGCGGACCAGGCCGCCACGGCCGGGTAGAGGCCCGTCAACTGGTTGTGGTTCCGGGCGTCCCAAAGGATGAAGCAGGCGAAAGCCGCGATTCCGGCGAGGAACAGCCACTGCGGCCCCGCGCGTCGGTTGGTGAACGGGGAGTCCCCGGTCATCGGCGTGGAATGGGTCCGCTTGTGGAACACCGCCGCGGCCACCGACAGCGAGGTGAGGATCAGCAGGCCGATCACGATGGGCCTCTGCAGGAAGGTGATCCCGTAGAGGGCCACGGTTTGGTAGACGGAGGATTCGACCCGTTCGGCCAGCACGAATCCGATCAGAAGCGCGGGCCGCGGCCAGCCGAATCGCTTCATGTAGACGCCGAGCGCGCTCAACGCGAGCAGGGCGACGAGGTCGCCCCAGCTCCGCGTGGCCTGGAAGGCGGCGAAGAAGACGAGGCCCAGCATGAAGGGAGCGAGCAGGGCGTAGCGGATCGTGGTCAGCTTGGCGATCTTGGGAGAAAGCGCGAAGCAGATCCCGGCCCCGACGACGTTCGCGGCGGCGATGGAGAAAATGACCAGATAGACGAGATCGAGGTCTTCGGTCAGCAGTTCCACGCCCGGTTCGACTCCTATGAGGACGAGGCCACCGAGCAGAATCGCCATGCTGCCCGATCCGGGAATGCCGAGCAGGATGGTCGGCACAAGCGCCCCGCCCTCCTTGGCGTTGTTGGCACTTTCCGGCGCGATGACGCCCCGGACGTCGCCCGTTCCGTATTTCTCCTTGTCCTTGGTGGTTTGCACGGCGTGGCCGTAGGCGATCCAGTCGACCACGCTCCCGCCGAGGCCGGGCAGCGCCCCGACGACGCACCCGATCGCGGCGCATCTCAGCGACAGCCACCAGTTCGACAGCCAGTCGCGGAAGCCCCGGAGCCAGCCGCTCCCGAGTTTGCCGGTCTCCGCGATCGACCCTCCGCGCCGCAGGAGGTCTATGATCTCGGGAGTCGCGAACATCGCCAGGCCGACGACCACCAGCGGCAGCGGGTCGAGAAGATATTCCGACCCGAACGTGGCGCGTCGAACGCCGGACAGCGGCGCGGCGCCGAGCGCGCCGAGCATCAGGCCCATGGAGCAGGCGGCGAGGCCCTTCCAGATGCTGACGCACGTCAGGATCCCGACCATCGACAGGGCGAGCACGACGAGCATGAATTGTTCGCCGAAGCCGATCGACAGAATGATCGGCTTGGCCGCGAACACCGCGAAGGAGAGGACGAAAGCCCCGAAGATTCCTCCGAAGAGCGACGACACGAAAGCCGCGGAAAGCGCCCGGGTGGCTTCGCCCCGCTTCGACATTGGAAACCCGTCGAGGACCGTGGCCTGGGATCCGGAGGTGCCGGGTATCCCCATCAAAACCGACGGAAACGTGTCCGAGGTCGTCGTCACCGCGGTCAGTCCGATCATCATGGCGAGCGCGACGCCCGGTTCCATTCCGAAGATGAACGGGAGCAGCAGGGCGAGGCCCGCGGTTCCGCCGAGTCCTGGCAGCACGCCGACCATGAGTCCGATCACGACGCCCGCCGCGAGGGAAAGGAAGGTGGCCGGGGCCGCCAATTGTGCGAGGGCGAGCAGCGCGGCGTCCAGCATGGTTCGTTCCTTTCGTTGTCGGGACCGGCGCGGCGGGTGGGCCGCTCGGAACTCCGGGATCGTATCCGGGAGACTTTCCCGCGGCCTCCGGCGGGGTCTCCCGGTCCGCGGAACGTTCCGTCCGACGTGATTCCGGCCCACTCCGGCGCCGGCCCCCGCGCGGGCGGGGCTCCGCCGCGCGGCGTTCGGGCCGCCGCGGCCCCGGCCCGACCGCCCGGGCGGAAGGGGGCGCGGCGCCCCGCCGGTTCAGTTGAGCGACGAGTCGTAGTTTTCCACAGGAAGGCGTCGGCCCATTCGCGGACTTCGGGCGACATAGCCGTGCCCAGCGCGATGGCGCGCTGCGTGGCGTCTCCGAAGTTCACCGGCATGGAGCCGACCTCGCGCGGCAGTTTGGCGGCGACATCCGGGTCGGCCACGACCTTCTTCATCGCCGCGACATAGGCGTCGCGGATGTGATCGGGCGTCCCCGGAGGCAGCATCACGGACTTCGACAACATGACCTTGGCGTTCATCAGATTCCGCTGAAGTTCATAACCGGGGCCGGCCGGCTCCCGGCCTTTGACGGCTTCGTAGAATTCGGGGAACGTGGGGACGTCCGGCAGGTCCGGGTCGCGCAGAAGGGAGCCGTCCTCGGCGATGACGCCGTAACTCCAGACCGGGTTGATTTCCGGATCATTTCCGTAGTCCTTGAGATATGAGCGCGTGTTGTCGGTGTTCATGTTCATCTCGCCGCGGGCGAGGGCGGCTTCGGCGTCCTTGGAACTCAGGCCGAAGATGACGCGGGCGTCGATGTCGAGGAGGTTGAGCGACACGAGATCCAGCATTTCCGCCGAGATCGGGGTTTCAAGTCCGAATCGGATGTTGGCGCGGCGCAGGGCGGCGTAGTCGGCCTTCGCGTCAGAGCCCCCGACACCGAGCTGGTCGGAGATGCCGAACATGGTCGCCCCGCGCGAGAATCCGGCGACCGCGACCCATTGGTTGGGGTCGTACCTGGCGACCTTCGCGCCGAGGAGCGGGGGCAGCAGCCCGGAGGTCGAAGCCATGATCAGCGTCGTGCCGTCGTTGGGGGCGTTGGCGTGAAAGTCGTTCGAAGCGGTTACCGATCCGCCTCCGGGCTTGTTGAGGACGATGACCTCCGGGTTGCCCGGCAGGTGTTCTGCGAGTTTGGACTGCAGGACGCGGGTCAGGCGGTCGGTGCCGCCGCCTTCCTTGAAGCCGACGATCCAGGTGACCGTCTTTCCCGCGAGGGTGAAGTTATCGGCCGCCGCGGCCGGCGTGGCCATGACGGCCACCGCCAGGCCCAGTGCGAGGCGTCTGGAGATGTTCAGCATTTTGATTCCTCCCGATGGGGCGGCGGACGCTCCTCCACGCCCGCCGAGTGGCTTGCCGGGCGAAGGTGGAGGCTCCAAATCCGTGATTCAAACGCAAAGAATTCATTGACCTGTGATAAATTATCATCAAAGGATTCACCATGAAGATCAAACTCGACGACCTCGAGGCATTCATCGCCGTGGCGGAACTGGGGAGTTTCTCAAGGGCCGCGGACGAGTTGAACATCACCCAGTCGGCCCTGTCCCGCCGGTTGAGGAAACTGGAGGAGGTTCTTGGCACCCGGCTTCTCGACCGCACGTCGAGGCGGATTTCGCTCTCGGTTGTTGGCGCGGAATTTCTGCCGGAGGCGGCGCGCGTCGTCGGAGAATTCAACAGATCCCTCGGCGACATCCGGGAGCTCATCGATGTCAGGGCGGGTACTGTGAGCATCGCGAGCAACATGACGATCTCCGACACGGTCCTGCCCGAGATCATCGCGACCTTCCGTGCCGCGCATCCCAACATCCGCGTGAGGGTGAGCGAGAGTTCCAGCCCTTCAGCGTTGGAACGCGTGTCGCGGCGGGAGGCGGAGCTCGCCATCGCGCAATTCGGCGAAGGCCTCCCGGAACTGGAGTTCGAGCCGCTGATGGAGGACAGGTTCGTCGTCGTCAGCCACGCAAGTCATCCCCTCGCGGGGAGGGAGGGGCTCAAATGGCGGGATCTCGCGGGCCACAATTTCATCCGGATGCGGACGGGAAGCGGGACAACCAATCTGCTCGAACGCGCCTTGGGAGACCAGGCCCGGGATCTTCGGGGCGACATCGAGGTCGGTCATTTCAACGCGCTCCTGGCCATGGTCGGACGAAATCTGGGAATTTCGGCGATTCCGACCCTCGTGAGGTTCAAGCGCGTCGACCTTGATCTCGCCGCCACTCCGGTCTGCGATCCGATGGTCAGTCGGGATCTGGGTCTGGTCACCCATCGCGGGCACTCCCTGTCGCCCGCCGGGGAGGCCATGCGCCAGATCTGTCGCGGAATCCTCGGGCGGTTGACGCCGGCGCATCCCTCCGGCGGCGTCCGCGGGGCGCGGTCACCTGCACCCTAACCGACGCGGCGAGGATTTCGCCCCGCCCGTTTCGCCGGATCCGGGGCCTCCATCAGCCGCCGGAAGGATGTTGGCGGGAAAATCGCCGGGCACTGCGCGCTCCGCGGGCCCGCGCGGCGGGACTTTCCCGCCTATGCGTCGGATCCCCGCGCTCATGAATTGTGGACTTGATCGTTGTACTTGACATGGCCGGCGCGTCTCACGACATTGTCGGGAAAAATGCGCCGGGGGATGGATGGATTTCTTCGCCTCCGGCGAGCGCGGGTGGTTTCTCGGTGAAACTGATTTTGGAGGTGTTCTCATGAGAACGGCTTTCGCGTGCGCGGCGGTTCTGTTCTTGCTTTCCGCCTGCGGGGGTGGCTGGGTGGTTGCGCCGATTGGATTCGGCGGAGGCGCTTCCCCGTCCCAAAATGATCGGAACTTGGTGAACGGGGATCTCCCGGTTCCAATCTATCGGAGCGCGATAGGCGGAGGTTCCCCGTCTCCGATTGAAAGGATTTCAGAGGACGGTGATCCTTCGGATCCAACCTCTCGGAGTGCGGTTGGCGGCGGAATCCCCTCTCCAAATGATCGGAGGTCGAAGGACGACGATCCGCCGGATCCAACCTTTCGGAGCGCGATTGGCGGCGGCTACTCCTCTCCAAACGAACGGAATTCGGTGGGAGACTATCCCCCGGAACCAGCCCATCAAAACGCGATAGTCGACGGCCCCTCTTCTCCAAATGATGGGAATTCGGTGGGTGACGATTCCCCTGACCCGGCCCGTACGAGCGCGATAGTGGGCGCCCCCCCTTCACCAAATTATGGGAATTCGGTGGGCGAAGATCCTTTGGGCCCAGCCCATCCGAGAGCGATTGTGGGCGGCTTCCCGGCTCCACATGACCGGACCACGGCGGACGGTGGCCTCCCCGCACCTGACGGCGGAAGTCCGATGGGCGAAGGTTCCCCGGCCAAATCCGACCGGATTCCGGCGGACGGCGGCTTCCCTGCCCCCACCGTCCGGTTCCCGGCGGTAGCAGGCTTGCCGGTTCCGTCCGGCCTGAGCCTAGCGGGCGATGGTACCGCGGACCCAACCGGACAGAATCCGGCGGGCGGCGATTCCACTGACCCAACCGTTCAAAATCCGGCGGGCGGCGGTTCCACGGACCCAACCGGCCAAAACCCGGCGGGAGGCGGTTCCGCGGACCCAACCGATCCGGTTCCCGAAGTCAGATGGCTTCGAAATGGTGACATCGCTCCCGTAGATTTTGAAGGGTTCGGATTGACGCGTGAGAACGACGATGAAATGCCCGATACCTGCGTGATGGAGTGCGAGGAGGATCCGATCCGCGATGAATACGACGCTCGGCCGGGGAGCGCTCCCGGGCATTATGCCGGGGAATTGAAT
>JANQKA010000583.1 GCA_028281405.1 Hasllibacter sp.
GGCCGGCCCGCGGCCGACCGCCAGGCGCGCCGCCAACCCGCCAGACGCGCGGGACGCAGGGGGCCGAATCGGTGAGTCGCCGCGTTCACGAGCGAGCCGTAGCCGAAGAAACACCGCTCTTCCATGGGCGCAGAATCCGATATCCAGCGCCGCAGTCAAAGCCGCGGCGCGGATTCCCCGCCCGCGGGCGGCGGCGGCGGCGCGGATTTTCCGTTGACGTCGCCCCGACGCCGGGCCACAAGGGGGCCGTGGGGCCGTAGCTCAGTTGGGAGAGCGCGTCGTTCGCAATGACGAGGTCGTCGGTTCGATTCCGATCGGCTCCACCAGCCAAATCCATCCACGGTCAACAGCGGAGGTTCGCGGCGGCGCCTCGAAAAAATTAATTTTAGGGCTTGCCGAAACCGGTTTCGGCGCGAATCGTACCCGGCATGGGAGCACGACGCGCGCAAACAGCCCGAGCCCCGGCGCCCGCGCGCCGCGTCACGATATCGGACGTGGCCGCCTCGCTCGGGCTGACCAAGGGAACGGTCAGCAGGGCCCTGAACGGCTACACGGACATCGCGGAGGCCACGCGCGCGCGCGTCGCCGCCCGGGCCGGGCGAATGGGGTATTCGCCGCTCGCCCACGCCCAGGCGATCCGCACGGGGCGTGTCCGCGCCATCGGACTTGTCCTCCAATTGGAGGAGCACGACGCGCAACGACCGTTCCTCGCCGACTTCCTTCAGGGCATCACGGCCGCCGCCGGGGCCGAGGGATGGACCCTCACCGTCGCGACGGCGGGAAGCGAGGCGGACGGCCGGGAAACCTACACGCGCCTGATCGAGGACCGGAAGGCGGACGGGTTCATCCTGCCCCGGACCCGCCTCGACGACCCGCGGGTGGACCTTCTGCTGGGGGCGGGAACCCCGTTCGTGATGTACGGGCGCACCCGCGATTCGCGGAACCGCGCCTGGTTCGACATCCTGGGAGAAGCGGCGATGGGCGAGGCCGTGAAGCGGCTTGCGGGCTTCGGGCACCGCCGGATCGCCTTCATCAATGGTCTGGCGGACTATACGTACGCGACGCTGCGCGAGGAGGGGTTCCGGGAAGGGATGGCCGACGCGGAACTCGACGTCGATGAAGAGATGATCATCCACGGCGTCGCGACGCTCGCCGCTGGGGAGCTGGCGGCGGACGCCCTGTTGTCACTCGACGATCCGCCAACCGCGGTCGTCTGCGCGACCGACAAGGCGGGCTTGGGCGTTTGCCGGGCCGCAGCCGCCAGGGGACTCCGGCTTGGCCGCGACCTTTCGGTCATCGCCTACGACGGCGTCCCCGAAAGCGCGCTCGCGCAACCGCCGCTGACCACGTTCGAGGTGGACCAGGTTCACGCGGGAGCCAGGCTGGCGAGCCTGCTGATCCGCCGCTGCCGCGGCGCGGCGCCGGACGAGTTGAGGGAAACCGCGCTCGCGCGGCTCCGCGAGGGCGGCACCGACGGGCCGCCGGCATTCGCGCGCGGCGCGCCGGAAGGCGCGTCCGAATAACGATCCAAACCTTGTCAAACGGGAGTAACGAAATGACCAAGCCGACCATCACCCGCCATCTCGCCGCCGTGGCGATGGCGCTCTGCATCGCGGGGGCCGCGAAGGCCGATATCCGCTTTTGGACCACCGAAGAGCAGCCCGACCGCCTGGCCAAGCAGCAGGCGATGGCGTCCGACTTCGAAGCCGACACCGGAATCAGGGTCGAGGTGATTCCGGTTTCCGAGAGCGACCTCGGAACCCGGGCGACCGCCGCGTTCGCCGCCGGCGACCTGCCGGACGTGATCTACCACACCCTGCAGTACGCCCTGCCGTGGGCCGAAGCGGGCATCCTCGACGCGGATGCCGCCACCGAGGTCATCGAGGATCTCGGCAAGCGCACGTTCGCGTCCGGCGCGCTGGAATTCGCCGCCACGCCGGACGGCTACGCCTCCGTTCCGGTGGATGGGTGGACCCAGATGATCGTCTACCGGAAGGATCTGTTCGAAAGGGCGGGCCTGGAGCCCCCCACGTCATACGCCAACGTGGAGGCCGCCATCGACGAGCTGCACAATCCGCCCGGCATGTTCGGCTTCGTCGCGGCGACCAAGGTCGACGAGAACTTCATGAGCCAAGTGCTCGAGCACGTGTTCCTCGCCAACGGAGCGACGCCGGTCGACCGGAACGGCTTCAAGGGCTTCGACGTGGCGAGAACCACCGAGGTTCTCGACTTCTACAAGAAGATCGCCGACGCCTCCCCGCCGGGGGAGTTGTATTGGGATCAGTCGCGCTCGCTCTACTTCGCGGGCGACGCCGCGATGATCATCTGGTCGCCCTTCATCCTCGACGAACTGGCCGGCCTGCGGGACAGCGCCCCGCCGACCATCAACAGCGACCCCACGTCGTCGGAATTGGCTTCCAAGACCGGCATCGTCACGAACTTCTCCGGGCCGTCGAACCCCGCCGGCGCCGCGTGGGCCGACATCCGATACTTCGGCATCACCGTCGACGCCGACATCGACGAGGCCCAGCGGTTCGTCCGGTACTCCATGGACGAAGGATACACGCGGACGCTGTCGATCGCGCCCGAGGGCAAGTTCCCGGTGCGCCGCGGAAACGCGCGTGATCCCGAGGCCTTCATCAAGGCTTGGGCGGAACTGCCGGTGGGCGTGGACCGGAAGGCCCCGCTCGGCGACCTTTACGCCCAGGAGATGATCGATGAAATCGTCGGAGGACTCGACGTCGCCCAACGCTGGGGAATCAACGAAGGACAGTTGGCTCTCGCTTCGAAGATCATCAACAGCCAGGCGATCAACCGAGTCGTGAGGCGATACATCGACGGCGAAATCGGAGCCGCCGCCGCCGTGGCCGCGATGAACAGGGAACTGGGCGCGATCGAATGATCCGCCGGGGACCGGACGGCGCCCCGAAAGGGGCGCCGTCGCCGATACGGGAGACGAAATGATCCACGCGGCGCCAACACCGCCCGAGGGACGCGGCCCGCTCGCCCGGCGCGAGGCGCGGCTGGCGTGGGGACTGCTGCTGCCGACGATCCTGATCGTCGCCGCGGTGGTCGTCGTGCCGCTGCTCGCGATCTTTTGGATCTCGGTGAAGCCGATCGGCCTCGCCGACCTCCGGCCGCCGGCGCCGATCGCGCGCGAGGCGCTGAGGGGATCCGGCGACGAACTGAGGATCCAATACAGGGTGCGCAACTCCTCCCGGTCGGAGATCGTCTCGGACGTCACGCTGAGCGATATCCTGCCCCCCGGGCTCGAGGCGCGCCCCGTGGACCCGCGCTGCGTGGTCGATGGGCGGTCGATCTTCTGCGACCTCGGGGACTTCGAGGGGGGACGGCGCGAAACGCTGGATTTCCCGGTCGTCCTGTCCGGCGACAGGGACGCCGCCGAAGAGGCCGCCGAAGGGTCCGAACCGGTGTTGACCGGCTCCGCCGACAACATCCTGACCAACCTCGAATTCACCGGCGAGAACTTCGCCCGGGTGTTCGACGGGGACGAATTCCGGAGCGTGCTCTACGTGACGCTTTTCTACACGGTCGTGGGCACCGTGGGCGCGCTCTTGGTGGGGCTTTTCGCGGCGATGCTGTTGAACAAGTCGTTCAGGGGACAGGGCGTCCTGAGGGGACTGTACCTATTCCCGTACGTCGCGCCGGTGATCGCCGTGGCCTTCACATGGGTCATCCTGTTCGATCCGTTTTCCGGCTCCGCGAACGCGCTCCTGGTCCGGATGGGCGTCGCCGAAAACGCGATCAATTTCTTCGGGGAACGGCCCTTGGCGCTGATCATGGTCACCGTGTTCGAAATCTGGCGCTATTTCCCCCTGTCGTTCCTGTTCATCCTCGCCCGGATGCAGTCGATCGACGAGGACATGTACGAGGCCGCCGACATGGACGGCGCGTCGCCGTTCCAGAAATTCTGGTATCTGAGCCTGCCGCAGCTTCTGGGCATCCTGTCCGTCCTGTTCCTGCTGCGGTTCATTTGGACCTTCAACAAATTCGACGACATCTTCCTGTTGACGGGCGGCAACGCGGGCACGCGCACGCTCACCGTCAACGTCTACGAACAGGCGTTCGCGGTTTCCAACATCGGCGCGGGGGCGGCCGTGGCGGTGGTGATCTTCGGCTGTCTGCTGATTTTCTCCATCTTCTTCTTCAGGGTCATGAGCAGGGAGGAGGGACTGTGAGTTTCCTGCGCCGTGGGTTCGCGACCGCGGCCCTGCTCGGGGCCCTTTGGATGGTCGTGGCTTCGATCGTGGTCGCGGTGGCGATGTCGTTCGCCACGGGCCTGCCCCTCACCCCTTCGGTTGCGATGTCGCTGGCGTGGGGAGCCGCGTTGGCGATGGCGTTTCTCGCCGCGCGGCGGATGGGCGGCCGGCCGGCCTTGGCCGCGCTGCTCGCGGCGGGCCTTGTTCCGGCGCTCGCGCCTTTCGGTTCCCTTTCCGCGGGCCCGGCGGTTTCCGCGCCGGCGGCGGGGGCGGCGGCCGTCCTGTTGTCGTGCGCCTTCGCCTTTCCGATCCGGTCCATTCTCGGCGGCGTGGCGCCGGGGCCGCAGACGCGCCACGTTTTCGAGGCCGCGGTCATCCGTTTTTTGACCGGTTTCGGCTACGTGTTCTTCACGGCCATAGTGGTGATTCCGTTCTACGTGATGGTCATGACGAGTCTGAAGAATCAGGCCGAGCTGCTTCAAAATCCGCTGGATTTCGGGATCGACCTTTCAAAAGGGTGGGATCTCTTCAGGAGCTACGCCGAATTGATGACGGATTTCAATTTCGGCTCGTATCTGTGGACCTCCTTTTATGTTTCCGTTCTGACGGTCCTTCTCACGCTCTCTTTCTCCATACCCGGGGCGTACGCGGTGGCGCGCTTGAGATTCCGTGGGCGGAAGGCGTTCTCGCGCTCGATCCTGCTGATCTACATGGTGCCGATGATCGTTCTGGCGCTGCCGATCTACATCGCCTTCTCGGTCGCCGGGCTGCGCAATTCAATTTTGGGGATCGTGCTGATTTATCCGGTGACCACGATTCCGGTCGCCCTCTACATGCTTCAGGGATACTTCCGCGGACTGCCGGCGGAAGTCGAGGAGGCGGGGCTGATGGACGGACTGTCCCGCTTGAGGGTGATCTGGAAAATCACGCTGCCGCTCAGCCTGCCCGCGCTGGCGAGCGTTTCCCTCTACGTTTTCATGATCGCTTGGAACGAGTTCCTGCTGGCGTTCATGCTTCTCGACGATCCGTCGAAATTCACGCTGACCCGCGGCGTGGCGATGCTCAATTCGTCCGAGGTTCCACGTCAGCATCTCATGGCCGGGTCCGTGATCGCGACGGTTCCGATCATGGCGCTGTTCCTCGGCCTGGAGAGATTCATGACCAAGGGCCTGACGGCGGGGTCGGTCAAGGGATAGGCGATGACTGAAACCGAAATTTCCCCGGAGGAGGCCGCCCGTTTGGACGCGGAGGCGCGCTCCATCCTGATCGGCAACGACCGCGGAGGGTACACCATCCCGACCGCGGGGCTGTACCCGTTCCAATGGAATTGGGATTCGGCCTTCGCGGCCTGGGGGTTCTCGACCTTCGACATCGAAAGGGCGTGGTTGGAATTGGAAACGATGTTTTCCGGCCAATGGGAGGACGGCATGGTGCCGCACATCATCTTCCATGCTTCCGACGATGGTTATTTTCCTGGACCGGAGGTTTGGGGCACGGGCCGGAATCCACCCACTTCGGGCATTTCCCAACCGCCCGTGGCGGCGACGCTGGCGCTCAAGATATTCGAAAGAAATCCCGGGGCGGGGCGCGAACGCCTGCGTTCACTCTATCCGAAACTCCTTTCATGGCACCGTTGGTGGCGCGACCGGCGTTGCCGGGACGGCGTGGCCTGCATCACGCATCCTTGGGAATCGGGTCGCGACAATTGTCCGGATTGGGACGTCGGCATGGAACGCGTCGACGGCACGGGCGTCGGGGAGTACCAGCGGCGGGACCTCGATCATGTCGATGCCTCGATGCGCCCCAGGAAAGAGGAATACGACCGCTATCTCGCGATCATCCAGTTCGGGCGCGCGCATGGTTGGGATCAAACCGAAATCGTCGCCAACGGCCCTTTCCTGATGGCGGATCCGGCGATGACCTTCATCCTGATCCGCGCCAACCGCGACCTCGCGGAGATCGCCGGCATTCTCGGCGGGGATGGCGGCGAGGCGTCAGCGATGGCGGACGCGCTGGAGGACGGGCTTTCCACGATTTGGTCCGATGAGCACCGCTCGCATGTCGCGCGCGATCTGAGGACCGGGGATTTCGCGCCGTCGGTGACCTCGGCCGCGGCGCTCGGCCCCCTCGCCGGGGTCGACGGCCCGGCGAGGGAGGCCACGCTCCAGAGGATTTGGAACGCGGTTCCATTCGGCATTCCTTCGAACGATCCGGGCCACCTGACGTTCGACGCCCGCCGGTATTGGCGGGGACCGACATGGCCGGTGTTCAACGCGCTTGCCGCGATCGGTCTCGCCGGCGCGGGGCGCCGCGAGGAGGAGGCGCGCCTGAAAGCGGAGACGCGGGCGCTGATCCGCGGAGGCGGTTTCCACGAGTACTTCGATCCGACAGACGCCACGCCTTGCGGCGGGCGCGATTTCACTTGGACGGCGGCGATCTGGCTCGCTTGGGCGAGCCCTTCCGCGGGAGGACTGTAATGGGCGCTATCGAACTCAGAAAAATCGAGAAGTGGTTCGACGATATCCAGGTCGTCAAGGGAATCGACCTCGAAATCCGGGACGGCGAATTCGTGGTGTTCGTCGGCCCGTCCGGGTGCGGCAAGTCCACTCTGCTGCGAATGATCGGCGGACTGGAGGAAATAAGCCGGGGCGGGTTGGTCATCGATGGCCGAGACGTGACTTCGGATCCGCCGTCGAAGCGGGGCCTGACGATGGTGTTCCAGAGCTACGCGCTCTATCCGCACATGTCGGTGCGGGACAACATGGGTTTCTCGCTCAAGACCGCGGGCGTCGCGAAGGCCGAGATCGCGAGGAAGGTCGCCGCCGCCGCGGAGGTGCTCAAGCTCGAACCCTATCTCGACCGCCGCCCAAAGGCGCTGTCCGGCGGGCAGCGGCAGCGCGTGGCCATCGGCCGCTCCATCGTGCGGGATCCGACCGCGTTCCTGTTCGACGAACCACTGTCGAATCTCGACGCCGCGCTGCGGGTGGAGATGCGCTACGAGATCGCGAAACTTCACCAGTCGCTGAAGGCGACGATGATCTACGTCACCCATGATCAAGTCGAGGCGATGACCCTCGCCGACCGGATCGTCGTGCTGGAATTCGGAACAATCGCGCAGGTGGGTACGCCCCGGGAGTTGTACGAAGCCCCCGCGAATCTGTTCGTGGCGGGCTTCATCGGATCTCCGTCCATGAACATCATGGAGACGTCCACGGACGGGGGGCGCTACGAATTGCGGGGCGGGCGCGGCGGCGCGTTCGCCGGCGACCGCCCGGCGGCGAAGTTGGGCGTCCGGCCCGAACACATCCGCCTCGGCGCGGCGGGCGAAGGGCAGGCCGACGCGGTCGTGGATGTCCTGGAATACCTCGGCGCCGACACCTTCGTGATCTTGGACGCGGGGCACATCGGGCGGGTCACGGCCCGTGTGATCGGCGACACGAGGCTGTCGCCGGGCGATTCGGTGGGACTGTTGTTCGAAGGGCCGGTCCACTTCTTCGACGATGACGGCAGGGCGATTCGATGATCGGGCTTGACGCGTCGGCGGGGTACTTGCGAATCACGGGGCGGGAGGACGTCCATGACCCATATTCTCGCCATCGATCAGGGCACCACTTCGAGCAGGGCGATCGTGTACGACGGAGCCATGAACGCCGTCGCGACGGCCCAGGAGGAATTCGCGCAGCATTATCCCCGATCCGGATGGGTCGAGCATGATCCCGCCGACCTGTGGTCGAGCGTGGTCGACACCTGCCGCGGCGCGATCGGGCGGGCGGAGTTGGACGCGGGGAGCATCGCGGCGATCGGGATAACGAATCAGCGTGAGACCACGCTGGTTTGGGACCGCGAAACCGGAGAGCCCGTCCACAACGCAATCGTCTGGCAGGATCGGCGGACCTCCGACATGTGCCGGGCCCTGAGGGAGGCCGGCCACGAGGCGCGCGTGGCGGAGATCACAGGGCTGCTCCTCGATCCATATTTCTCCGGAACGAAGCTTAAATGGATTCTCGACGGGATCGAAGGTTCCCGCGGGAAGGCGGCGGAGGGCCGCCTGCTCTTCGGCACGGTTGACAGCTTCCTAATCTGGAAGCTCACCGGAGGCGCGGTTCACGCGACCGACGCGACGAACGCGGCTCGGACGCTGCTGTATGACATCCGCGGGGGCCGCTGGTCGGAGGAGATTTGCGGGCTGCTCGACATTCCGATGGCGATGCTTCCGGAGGTGAGGGACTGCGCCGCCGAGTACGGCGAGACCGTCCCGGGACTGTTCGGGGCGCCGGTGCCGATCCGCGGGGTGGCCGGCGACCAGCAGGCGGCGACGATCGGGCAGGCTTGTTTCACGCCGGGGATGCTCAAATCGACCTACGGCACCGGGTGCTTCGCGCTTCTGAACACCGGATCGGATCCGGTCGTTTCGAAGAATCGGCTTCTCACGACCATCGCCTACCAGTTCGACGGCGTTCCGACCTACGCGCTCGAGGGATCCATATTCGTCGCCGGGGCGGTCGTTCAATGGCTGCGGGATGGCCTTGAGATCATCGGATCGGCGGAGGAGACGCAGGGCTTGGCCGAGCGCGCCGACGACGGTCAGGAGGTTATCCTTGTACCCGCGTTCGTGGGTCTCGGGGCGCCATACTGGAACGCCGATTGCCGAGGCGCGGTCTACGGCCTGACGCGGAACACGGGGCCGGCTGAGATGGCGCGGGCGGCGCTGGAAAGCGTCGGGTTTCAAACGCGCGATCTGCTGCTGGCGATGCGCTCGGACTGGTCGGGGGGAGGCGATTCGGTTCTTCGCGCCGACGGCGGCATGAGCGCTTCGGACTACGCGATGCAATTTCTCTCCGACATCATCGGGGCGCCGGTCGACAGGCCGCGGGTCCAGGAGACCACCGTGGCCGGCGCGGCCTGGCTCGCGGGGATGGCCTCCGGCGTTTTTCCGGGAAAGTCGGAATTCGCCGATACTTGGTCGCTCGACAGGAGGTTTTCCCCGTCGATGACCCGCGAGGCGCGGGAGCGGCGGCACGCCGCTTGGCAAAGGGCGGTGCGGGCGACCCTGTCGGTGTGAGGGGGCGGTGGTCGGCCGGGATTCCGGCGGGAGCGTCGCCCGCTCCGACGCGGTTCGCCGAAATCGGTCGGTTCGATCGCGGCCCTCTCCTGAAACGGAGACTGGCCGCGATGCCGAGGAACCGGCGTCGAACGCCGACCGCGGGTGATTCGAATCCCGCGCCAGCGGCGGCCATCCTGGGTGGCCGCTGGTCCGGTGCCCGGCGCGTGACCGGGCACCGGATGGCGTTCAGAGGAGCTTCAGTTCGGACGCCGCCTCGCGGCCGTCGCGGCCGGGCTGCAGCTCGTAGCTGACCTTCTGGTTGTCGGCGAGGCCGGTGAGCCCTGAGCGTTCAACGGCGCTGATGTGGACGAAAACGTCCTTGCCGCCGTCCTCGGGCGCGATGAAGCCGTAGCCTTTGTCGGTGTTGAACCATTTCACGGTGCCGGTGGCCATCCCGTAGTCTCCATTGTGTATTCGCTGTGCGCGGGATGCCACAGCATGGCGTTCCGTCCTTGATCGAGACTTACAGGGCCAGTGTCGGACTGTGGGTCTTAAGGCAGGTTGCGGAGGCCATATGGCAGATTTGCGGGCGCGGCGCAAGGGAATTCGGCCACTCCGGCGATGAATCCGGAGGCCGTCGGAGAACCCGGATGGCTTCTCCCGGCTTCGAGAGGCCAATCGCGGGGCCTCCCTGGGGAGCTCGCGCCGGATTCGCCCGGTTGATTCGGCTCCCGATGGGTGCTGGAGCGTCCCGACGCTTTCCGCAGGCATGGGCCGAAGGGATTCACGGCGGCGGTGCGCATGCGTGAACAGGCCATGCCATGGGCGGATGCGCGATGTGCGCCCCCACTTGGCCTTCAGGAGCACCCTCCTAGCTCCGCGGAGCGAAAGGAGGGTGATTCGTGCCCGGGAGAGGTTGCAAACCCCGGAAATCGGGATTAGACATCCACTTGACGCGACATCCGTCGTATGCGGGAGTGCGCGCGCCGAGCATGGAGATACATGATCGATGAAAAACCGTGAATTCGAGGCTCTCAAGAACGAGATCTGCGGGATCGCGAATCGGCTCGAAGGGCCTTATCATCCATCCGAGTACCGGCTCGTCATGCTCCCCATGCTGGTGTTGCGGCGGCTTGATTGCGTCTTGGAACCGACCAAGGAAGATGTGCTCGCCGTCGTGCGCGGGACCAAGTCGAGGCGTGTGTCCGAAGATGAGATGGACCGAAGGCTTGGACGTGCCGCCGACCCAAATCGTAAGCACCCGCTCTACAACACGGCCCCCTCCACCTTGGTGCAACTCCTCGACGACCCCGAGAACATCGCGCCGCACCTGACCGACTATATCGCCGGGTTCTCCCCGACCGCGCGCGGCATTTTCGAGTGCTTCAACTTCGCGGATCAGATCGAAAGACTTGACGCCGCCAACAGACTATTAGTCATCGTCGATGCGATGATTGGAATCGATCTTCACCCGGACAAAGTCGACAATATCCGGATGGGGGAATTATTCGAGCATCTACTGATCCGTTTCAACCAAGAGGTTGGCCATGCCCCCGCGGACAATTTCACGCCTCGCGACGTGGTTCGCCTCGTCGCGAATCTTGCGTTGGCCGGGGAGGAAAGCACGGACAAGCCCGATGTGCTTCGAAAGATCTACGACCCGGTGTGCGGGACCGGGGGTATGCTCGCGGAAGCCGAGAAGATTGTTATTGAGAGAAACAATGGAGTCAAGCCAAAAATTTTTGGTCAGGATCGCAGTCTGGAAGCTTGGGCCATCTGCTGTTCGAACATGCTCCTAAAGGACGATGACACCGCCAATTTTGCCCTCGGCGACACCCTGTGTGAGGGCGGGGAGGGAGGTGTGTTTGAAGGCGAATGCTTCGACTACATGATGGCGAATCCTCCTTGGAGGTTCAATTGGGGGAGACTTGGGGGCGGTATCGGGCGTGAGCATGAATCGAAGGGCTTCGCGGGGCGGTTCGGAGCGGGACTGCCATCCAACCATGACGCATCCCTGCTTTTCCTTCAGCACATGATATCCAAGATGCGACCCTACGAAGAAGGCAGCGGGGGGAGAACTGGTTCGAGAATCGCGGTCATCCTTGGTGGCTCCACCTTGATTTCCGGCGGAGCGGGGTCGGGGTCATCCAACATTCGCCGCTGGATCATCGAGAATGACTGGCTTGACGCGATCGTGGCGCTTCCCGAGCAAGTGTTTCACTCAACCGATGCCCACGCATATGTTTGGCTGGTCACCAACAGCAAACCTCGGGAACGACGAGGCAAGGTGCAACTAATCGACGCCACGGGTTTCTTTCAAAAAATGGAGAAGAATTTGGGAAGCAAGCGCAATGAAATCTCCAAAAAAGACATCCTTCGCATTATTCAGGTGTACGATGAATTCCGGGATGGAGACATCGTTAAGATGAAATTGGAGGGTGCGGGCGGATCCCGTGTCGTCTCCCGAATTGTAGCAAACCATGAATTCGGTTTTCTAAAGATCGTGATAGAGCATCCCCTTCGCATGAATTTCGAGGCGTCTCCTGAGCGCATATCCAGACTCGAATTCCAAAGGGCGTTCACCAACCTGGCCACAATGGAAAATCGGATCGGCGGAGGAGCCGAAGATGAGAACGAGATGGGACGGAGACTCCAATCCTCCGTCCGGAAATTGCTCGCCAAAATGGAAGAAAGAGGAAGATACAACGACCGCTTGTCGTTTGATTTCGATGTGGATGAGGCGGCGAAGTCGGACGGATTGAGTATGCCCAGGACACTCAAGATGGCTATTTTCGCGGCTCTGGGGGAACGAGATCCGAAAGCGGAGATTTGTCGCGACGTCGGAGGGAAGCCGGAACCTGACACGGAACTCCGGGAAATCGAATACATTCCACTTCCCCACCTTCCACCATCAACGATGGGTTTTGGACCGGACACATCAAATGATCTGTTGGTGGAATTGTTCAAAGAGCATATCGATGATTATGTGAAGCGCGAAGTGCTTTCCGGCTTTCCCGATGCGTGGGTGGATTACAAAAAAACAAAGATCGGGTATGATATTGCGTTCAGCCCGCTCTTTCATGTCCGCACGGAGCCTCGCCCCATCCCCCAGATCAAGAAGGCTGTTGCCAAACTTGAGACGGGCATCGTGGGGGCTCTTCAGGATTTGGCGGCATGAGCGTGCCGGCTATTCGGGCGGAGGAAGCGCGGAGCCCGCATGAAGTTCCAAGCACATGGGGCCGTAAACGGCTGCGTTGCTTGGTTTCCCAACCGATTCGAAATGATTCCGGAGTGTTCGCAAGCAACGGATCCGTTCCGTTGCGTGACAACATCGGGACCGCCAATGAATCGGGACCAATCCACCATTGGAGAGATGTCCCGGCGAATTTCACATGGAATCCGAATCCGGATGCGAGGGAACGACAAGAAGATCTGCTGATTTCGGTTTCAGCTGCGACCTTGGGAGAGGCATATCATGCGACGGAATACATAAATGGAATGAAGAACGTCGGTAGGGTTTTACGCCTCACACCCAATCCGGACATGGATTCTTCCTTTTTGGTGTACTGGACCCAAAGTTTGGATTACTGGAACCAGATTAACGCGAGTGCCGCCAAAGAGAGGTCTTTTCCCCGCGATACGGCGATGATTCGAAACCTCAGAGTTCCAACGCCTTCTTTGGAAACGCAACGGCGGATTGCTCGTTTCTTGGATCGGGAAACCGGGCAAATCGATGATGTCATTGGTAAGAAGAAGGTGCTTTTGGATGAACTGACCGAGTGGCGTGAATCCCTCATCGCCCGGGCAGTGACCGGTGAATTGAATTCGGGCGTCTCCACGAAGACGTCCGGCGTGGGATGGGTGGATAACATTCCTGAACACTGGCGAGTGCTTCCGCTTAAACGATTGCTGAATTCGTCCACCCGCGGAACCGCCGATCGATTGCAACCGTCGGGAGAAGTGGCGGTTCTTCGAGAGCACAATCTCGTGAATGGAGAGATTGATTTCGGCGACCTTGGTTTTCTGAGCGAGGCGGGCAACGCTCCGATTCTCGCGGTGGGTGACGTCGTTCTCAATTGCGCGGGGGGGATGGAATCGTTCGGAAATGCATCGATTCTCAGGGACGGCGCAAATCTTCGGGTTTCCTTTTCTTCGGAGTTGGTTCGTTTGCGCTTTCAGGGGTTATACAATCCAGAATTCGCAAATCGAGTAATTGGGACGAAAATTTTCAATTCCTTCCGTCAAACCGCGATCCCGCCTTCGATCATCCGGGGCAATGCCGCTTTCACAAGGTTTGTTCAGATCAGGGTTCCGGTCCCTCCAATTGAAGAGCAATTCAGGATTGTTTCACACCTGAATGACATGGTGGGGAGGATAAACCACGCGAAAGAACTAATAAATTCATCCATTGGAGAATTGGGCGAATACCGGTCCGCCATAATTTCAGAGGCGGTAATGGGGAAATTGGGAGAATTACAATGATTCCCCCGCACACTTACTTCACACACTTGAAATCCTACATGAACGACGCGTACATCGTGTCAGGTGATGCGGAGCGCCGCGTTGTTCTCACCGAAAAGATTTTTCGGGAGGTGGGTCGTGAAAGGGAAGTGCTACGGATTGACCTGGTCCTTCCGGGACCTGGCATGGCCGTCAAACTGGATCGCGAGCAGACGGGATCGGGAGGTCGTAAGAGCAGACCTCCACTGTTCCATTTTCTGGATGATACTTCGAAACCTTGGTCCAAGAGGTGCGATTTCGTGGTGTTCTATGTGAATGGAAGATCCTTTCATGCTGACTGCATTGAATTCAAATTGAAGTCAATCTCAGCGGATCAAATAAGGGATCAACTTTCAGCGGGCGAGAATTGGATCCGGTCGCTCAAGCAAATCATCAAAATATACACCGGGGCCGAGCGCAACATAAAGGTTCGTAAGTTTGTATTTGGGACAAACCTTCAGCCCGACGATTTTCTTGATTTGAATCGACAGTTGAAAGCAGATCCGTCGATTCGTTACTATCATTATGACGACGTTCGCGGCGCATCTCTGAGCACCTTGGCGAATGCTTCTGAATTGGTAATTTGAGCCGTAGAGATGCCAACCGGTTGAGGCGGTAAAGCAACGTGATTGCGCTCTCGGATGTTGGGTTCAGGTGTGTGGGCGGACTGCTCCGGTTCTCGAAGCTCATTCGATCACGCGGAAGTCCGGCACGGGCGCCGGGGCCGATGCCGCCAGCTCGTTGTTTCATCAAAGGACGTCGGGAGACGCTTCCTTCCGCCTCAAACGGTTCCGGCCCGGCTGTCGAAGGCGGCGGCGACCAATTCGCGCGTGTATGGATGCCGCGCGTTTCCGAATATCGTTTCGGCGTCCCCCGCCTCCACCACGTCTCCCCGCCGCATGACTATGACATTGTGGGACAGGGCGCGGACGACCTTCAGGTCGTGGCTGATGAACAGATAGGCGAGCCCGTGGCGCGACTGAAGGTCGCGGAGAAGATCGACGATCTGGACCTGAACCGTCATGTCCAGCGCCGAGGTCGGCTCGTCCAGGACGAGAAGCTTTGGACGCAGGATCATCGCGCGCGCCACGGCGATCCGCTGGCGCTGTCCTCCCGAAAACTCGTGTGGATAGCGGTCCATCACCCCGGCTTGCAGCCCGACCTCCGAAAGGATTTCGGCGACCATTTCACGGCGGTCCCGACCCGGTTCGACTCCGTGCACGCCGAGGCCTTCGGATACGATTTGCTCCACCGTCATCCTTGGGCTGAGCGAGCCGTAGGGATCCTGGAACACGATCTGCATGTCAGCCCTGAGCGGACGCAACGCCCGCGACGACCGTCCTTGAATATCCTCGCCTTGGAACAGCACCGGTCCTTCGGATCGGATCAGGCGCATGATGGCGAGGGCGAGAGTCGTCTTGCCGGAACCGGATTCGCCGACGATGCCGAGCGTTTCGCCGCGCCGGACCGATATGGTGGCGGAGTTTACCGCCTTCACATGACCTGACACGCGCCTCAATAGCCCTCGTTGAATCGGGAACCAGACGCGGAGGGCATCGGTTTCCACCAAGGTCTCGGCGGTTTCCGGCACGGGCGGGGGATCTCCCTCGGGCTCCGCCGACAAAAGCTCCCGCGTGTAGCGATGCCGCGGATTCCCGAAAATCTCCGTCGTCGGCCCGCTTTCCACGATTCCGCCGTCCTTCATAACGCAGACCCGGTCGGCGATCCGACGCACGATCATCAAATCGTGGGTTATGAACAGCATGGACATGCCGAGGTCGCGTTTGAGGTCCGAGAGAAGATCGAGGATCTGGGCTTGGATCGTCACGTCGAGCGCGGTCGTGGGTTCGTCTGCGATCAGGAGTTCCGGGCCGTTGGCGAGGGCCATCGCGATCATAACGCGCTGGCGCTGACCTCCTGAAAGCTGATGGGGATAGTCGCGCAGACGCGTCCCGGGATCGTGGATGCCAACCTTTTCCAATAGTTCCACGATGCGCCCTCGCGCCGCCTCGCCCGAGAGTCCCTGATGAAGCGACATGCTCTCCGCCAACTGCTTCTCGATGGTGTGCAGTGGGTTGAGCGAGGTCATCGGCTCTTGGAAAATGAAGCTGATGTCGTTGCCGCGCACCTTGCGCAGAAGGGATTCGTCAGCCCCGACCATCTCTCGGCCCATGTGGGAGATGGATCCTCCGATTTGCGCGGAACCGGGCAGAAGGTTCACTGTTGCCAGCGCGGTCACCGACTTGCCCGATCCCGATTCCCCCACGATCGCCACGGTTTCGCCGGTGTCGACGTGATAGGACACGCCCTTCACGGCCTCCACCAGCGCGCCGTCCTGCGGGAAAGCGACGCTCAGATCCTTCACGTCCAGAATACGGGTCATTCGAAGGTTTTCCGGGGATCGAAGGCGTCGCGGACGCCCTCGAATATGAACACGAGCAGCGAGAGCAGAACCGCGAAGGTGATGAAGGCGGTGAATCCGAGCCACGGGGCCTGCAGGTTCTGTTTGGCCTGAAGCGTCAACTCGCCCAGCGACGGAAGCGACGAGGGCAGGCCGAAACCGAGGAAATCGAGGCTGGCGAGCAGCCCGATGGTGCCGGAAACGATGAAAGGCATCAGCGTCAACGTGGCGACCATTGCGTTCGGCAGCATGTGGCGGAACATTATTGTCCAATTCGACACGCCGAGCGCCCGGGCGGCCCGAACGTATTCGAAATTGCGCGCCCTCAGGAACTCGGCTCGAACCACTCCGACCAGCGCGGGCCAGCCGAACAGAACCGACACGAACACGAGAAGCCAGAAGCTCCGGCCCAGTATGGCGAAGAGGATGATGATGACGTAGAGCGATGGCGTCGACGCCCAGATCTCCAATATCCGTTGGAAAATCAGGTCGGTGCGTCCGCCGAAGAAGCCTTGGACGGCCCCGGCGACGATTCCGATCACCGAGGAAATTCCCGTGACTATGAGCGTGAACAGGACGCTCAGCCGCACACCATGTATCACGCGGGCAAGCACGTCCCGCTTGGTGTCGTCGGTGCCGAGCCAATTCCGGGCGTCCGGCGGCGACGGCGCGGTGCCGGGTATGTCGACGATGGTGTTGTGGCTGTAGGGAATGAGTGGCCACAGCATCCAACCGCGCTCGATTTCCGCGCCGTCAACAACGCCGTCGCGCGCGTCCGCGATCAGCGATTCGGGATTGTCGAAGCAGCCGTCCATTCCGCCCGTGGCGATCAGGCATTCAACTTCGATGTCGCGGTAGATCGCCTCGGTAAGGAAATCGCCGCCGAAGGTCGTCTCCGGGTGGAAAGTGAACACGGGCGTGAAGTAATCGCCACGGAATTTCACGAGGAGGGGTTTTTCGTTGGCGATCAACTCCGCGAACAGCGAAACGCCGAACAGAACCGCGAACACGACGAGGGACCAGAAGGCGCGCCGGTTGTGTCGGAAATTGCGCCAGCGCCGCCGGTTGAGCGGCGACAGCCACGTCCCGCGCGGAGCCGGAGCCTCCATCGGGCCGGGCTGGGCGGCGGTCGGGGCCTCGCCGGATTTATCAGCCGTCATGTCAGGTCTCCCTGCTTCCGAAGTCGATCCTGGGGTCCACGAACACGTACATGAGGTCCGACAGGATTCCGATCAGCAGGCCCATCAGACCGAAGATGTAGAGAGTTCCGAAAAGGACCGGGTAATCGCGCGCCAGCGCGGCCTCGAATCCGAGCCGTCCGAGGCCGTCCAGCGAGAAGATGGTTTCGATCAAAAGCGACGACGAGAAGAGGATGCCGATGAACATCGCCGGAAACCCCGCGATGACGATCAGCATGGCGTTGCGGAAAACATGCCCGTAGAGGACGCGCCCCTCGCTCAGGCCCTTGGCCTTCGCGGTTTGGACGTATTGCTTCTTGATCTCGTCCAGGAAGGAATTCTTCGTCAGGAGCGTCAGCGTCGCGAAGCCGGAGATCGAGGTGGCGATGACCGGGAGCGTGATGTGCCAGAAATAGTCCACCACCTTGCCCCAGGCCGAGAGGTCCTCCCAATTGTCCGAAACGAGACCCCTGAGGGGGAACACCTTGAAGTAGGAACCTCCGGCGAACAGCACGAGCAGAAGGATCGCGAAGAGGAAGGCGGGGATCGCGTATGCGACGATGATCACTCCGGAGGTCCACGAGTCGAAGGCCGATCCGTCCCGCACCGCCTTGCGCACGCCGAGGGGGATCGAAATCGCGTAGGCGATCAGCGTGGACCAAAGTCCCAGCGTGATCGAGACGGGCATCTTCTCCAGAACGAGGTCGATGACCGATATGGAGCGGAAATAACTCTCGCCGAAGTCGAATCGCAGGTAGTTCCACATCATTTCGAAAAAGCGGACGTGGGCCGGCTTGTCGAACCCGAACTGCCTCTCGAGCTCCTCGATGAACTCCGGGGGCAGGCCGCGCGCGCCCTGATAACGCTCGTCGCCTCCGATCGCGTCCGACGCGCCGGCGTCGCCGGACCCGGCGAAATTCTCGAACACGTCACCCTCGCCCTCCATTTGGGCGAGGATCTGCTCGATCGGTCCGCCGGGAACGAATTGGGTGAGGGTGAAATTTATGATCATGATCCCGATCAGGGTCGGAATCACCAAAACCAGACGGCGTAGGATATAGGCGCCCATGGGACCGGGTCCGGGTTCAGAACGCGCCTTCGGCGTCGAGGCGCCGGTAGGCTTCCTGATCGACCCACCAGAACGCGAGCTGGCCCAGTGAGAAGGGCGGAAATTCCTCCGGGTGGCGGTAGAAGTCGTAGTAGGCGACGGTGTCGGCCGCCTTGAACCACTGCGGCACGGTGAATTTCTCGGCGCGGAGCACCCGGTCCAGCGCGGAAATCGCGGTTTCGAGTTCCCGACGGTTTTCCGCGGCGATGACGTGTTCGATCACGGCGTCCACGGCTTCGGATTTCAGCCCTCCCCTGTTGAACACGCTCTCGTCGGCGGTTTCGGAGCCGAAGTATTGGCGCAGTTCGGTACCTGGGATGTAGGCCGTCGACAGGTGGCCGACGACGATGTCGAAGTCGTAGGCGGGGGGGCGTTCGCGGCTTTCGAACTGGGCGTTGTCGATCCGGTTGTGCACGGCGTCGACGCCGAGGCGGCGCAGATTCTCCACGAAGGGATTGAGAACCCGGTCGAAGCTTTGGCTGTCGTCCAGCACCTCGACCTCCAGAAGCCGTCCATCCTTGCGGCGCATACCGTCGTCCCCCACCGTCCAACCGGCCTCGTCCAAGAGGTGTCCCGCGCGCCGGAGGAGCCCGCGGTCCACCTGGCGGGAGGATCCGTTGGGCCATTCGTACGGCTCGGCGTCGAGCACGCCGGGCGGCAGGATGTCCGCGAGCGGCTTCAGCAGCGCGAGTTCCGCCTCCGAGGGAAGGCCGCTCGCCTGAAGCTCGGAGTTGCCCCAGAACGACGAGGTGCGGTCGTAGATGCCGTAGAAGAGCGTCTCGTTGGACCAGACGAAGTTGAACATCAGGCCGACGGCTTCCCGGACGCGCGGATCCTGGAATTTTTCCCGGCGCAGGTTCAGCACGAACACTTGGTTCGGAGCCTTCCGGCCGTGGGGGTATTCGCGCTTGACGACCCAGCCCTTTTCGATCGCGGGGAAATCGTAGCTGGTGGCCCAATTCTTGGACGTGGATTCGTTGCGGAAGGTGTAGCCGCCCGCCTTGAACGCCTCGAAGGCTGCGTTGGAGTCGGCGAAATACTCGAGGCGGATGCTGTCGTAGTTGTCCTGCCCGACGCTCAGCGGGTGGTCCGCGCCCCAGTGGTCGGGGTCGCGCCGATAGACGACCCTTTGGCCTACGTCGATTTCGCCCAGGACGTAGGCGGCCGAGCCGAGGAAGGGTTCGAGCGTGCTTTCCTCGAGGTCGCGTCCGTTCGCCTCGTAGTCGGCCTTGGAGATAATCGGCAGTCCGCCAACGTCGGTCGGAAGGTCGCGGGTCGGGATGCCCTCCTTGAAGGTGAATTTGATGGTGAGCGGGTCGATCACCTCGACGGTTTCAACCAGGCGCTGCATTTGAACGCGGAAGGAGTTCAGCCCCTTGTCCCTGAACAGCTCGAAGGAGAAGATCACGTCCTCCGCCGTCAGGGGCGAGCCGTCGGAGAAGGTGACGTCGTCGCGGAGGTTGAAGATCACCCAGGAGCGGTCGTCCGGGTATTCGAGGGTTTCGCAGATGTAGCAGTAGGCCTCGCCGATCGTGTCGGACGTGCCCGCTAGCAGGCTCTCGTAGAACACGGAGGACAGGACGGAGGCCCGGCCCTTCACGGTGTAGGGATTCATGGAGTCGAAGGATCCCGTCCACGAGAAGCTGAATTCGCCCCCCTTGGGAGCGTTTGGATTCACGTAGTCAAGATGCGGAAAGTCCGCCGGGTAGGTGAGGTCTCCGAAGGTGGAGATCCCGTGCGACACCGTGGTGTTTTCCGCGGATGCCCGTTCGGCCGCCGCGGCGTTCAGGGCGAGGACCGCCAGCCCCGAGGCGAGCCACACCGACGGGCGCGCCCGCCGAGGTTCGGCGCCGGGCCGCGCCGTCCGGTTTCGTTTCCGCATTTCTTTCCCCGTCATGGTTCGCCGCTTTCATTCCGCGTTCCGTCGGGTGCAGGCTAAAGGGATTGAGGGCGGTTTGCCAGTTGAGAATGCGGGCCTGTGGCGGCGGGGGTCTTGGCGGCCGTCGGGCGCGGTGCCTTCAATGACCATCCGGGAGGGCGGCGGCGGCCCGACCGCGGGGACGGTTTCCGCGGCGCCTGCGCGGGGCCCCGCATTCGGACGCTCACCGGACCGGATGGCCCGACTCCCGGAGTGGGAGAGCCGAGCCGTCTTCTTCTCCCGGACGGGGAGTCAGGGGTGGCATTCGGCGAGGGCGATTCGCACTCGGACTTCGGCCGCCGCGTCGCGGGTCGGCGGCCTGGCGGTTCCCGGGCCGCGGAGGGCGCCGCCGCCGCCGGATTGGCCCGGCGCGGCGGTTAAACCGCCGCGTCCCCAGGTCAGCCTTCGATTTCGGCGAGATAGGCGATGACGTCCGCCCGGTCCTGGATTTTGGACAGGCCCGAGAAGCTCATCTTCGTGCCGGGCGCCCACCTCCTGGGGTTCTCGAGGAAAGCGGACAGGTTCTCCAGGGTCCAGGCCTCCGCCCGGGCCACGAGCGCGCCGGAATAATTGAAGCCATCGACCGCGGAGACGGCCCGGTCCACGATGCCGTTCAAATGCGGTCCGGTTCCGTTGCTCCTGTCCAACTTGTGGCAGGCCCTGCACTTCCTGAACACCCGCTCGCCCTTGACTGGATCCGCGGAGGCGTAGACGTCGGCGAAGGCGACCTCCACGACCTCTTCCGCCCCGGCGAGAACTTCGGAGCCTTCGACCTCGATCTCGTAGCCCATCGCGTGAGGCTCGCCGTGGCCGTGGCTTTCGGCGGGGTGATAGATCGCCTCGCCCGCCCAATTGCCGAGCAGGAACAGAAGAAAGGCTCCGCAAAAGGCTCCGACGGTTTTCGTGAGGGTCATTGTATCGAACATTCGCTATCCTTTCGTGGACGTCCCGCGCGGCACATACCGCCTTCCCCGATCCGGGCGCAAGGTATAAGCGGCGCGATCGAAAGTTCAACTCGGGCGACCGCGGAAGGAGACGGGAAGATGGCCGGGAAAATCGCGTTTCAGGGCGAACCGGGGGCTTATTCGCATCAGGCCTGCATGGAAACGCGGCCGGACCTGGATCCCCTGCCATGCGCCACCTTCGAGAGCGCGATCGAGGCGGTGCGTTCGGGCGCGGCGGAACTGGCCATGCTGCCGGTGGAGAATTCGATCTATGGCAGGGTGGCGGACATCCACCGTCTGCTGCCCGCGAGCGGGCTGTGCATCGTCGCCGAGGCGTTCGTCCGGGTGCGTATCAACCTGTTGGGAGTGCCCGGCGCGAAGCTCGAGGACGTGCGGGAGGCGTACAGCCATCTCGTCCTTCTGCCGCAATGCGAGGAATTCCTCCGCGGGCGCGGGATTTCGGGACGGGTGAGCCCGGACAACGCCCGCGCCGCCAGGGACGTGGCGGCCCGAGGGGATCCGGCGGTCGCCGCGCTGGCCTCGGAATTGGCGGGGGAAATCTACGGGCTCGAGACGCTGGCGCGGGACATCGAGGACAACGACACCAACACCACGCGCTTTCTGTTGATGGGGCGCCGCCTCGAACTCGAGCGGCGCGGCGACAGGATGCTGACCGCGTTCGTGTTCAATGTGCGCAACATTCCCGCGTCGCTCTACAAGGCGCTCGGCGGGTTCGCGACGAACGGCGTGAACATGATCAAGCTCGAGAGCTACATGATCGACGAGTCGTTCACCGCGACGCAGTTCTACGCCGACATCGAAGGGCACCCCGACGACCACAATGTGGTGCTGGCGTTCGACGAGATCGCCTGGTTCACGACGCATTTCAGGGTTCTGGGCGTCTATCC
>JANQKA010000616.1 GCA_028281405.1 Hasllibacter sp.
GCAGGGGCCCATCCGGGCTTGGGAAACCGGAACATGATGGACATCACACGCGACAGCGACAGCCGCGAGCTTCTCGGACGACTTCGGGAGACCCTCGCGGACCACGGCGACGGTCAGCAGCGCCTCGACCGTATCGTGACCCTCATCGCCGATTCGATGGGGGTGGAGGTCTGTTCCATCTATCTGTTCCGCGACGCGGACACGCTCGAGCTGTGCGCGACGCACGGCCTGAAGAAGGAGGCGGTCCACATCACCCGTCTCCGCCTTGGCGAGGGCCTCGTCGGGCGCGTCGCCAAAACGCGCCGCGCGGTGAACTCGGCCAACGCCCCACAGGTCCGGGGCTTCCGCTACATGCCCGAGACGGGCGAGGAGGTGTATTCCAGCTTTCTCGGCGTCCCGATCCAGCGGCTGGGCGAAGCGCTCGGCGTGCTCGTCGTGCAGTCCAAGGAGGCGCGGCTGTTCACCCCCGACAACCGCTACGGGTTGGAGGTGGTCGCCATGGTGCTCGCCGAGATGACCGAGCTCGGGGCGTTTCTCGGCGAGGGCGCCGCCCTTTCCGCGCTTCACACCAGCCAGGTGCTCGTTCGGGGGTTTTCCGGGCAGGAGGGCACCGCGGAGGGCCATGTCTATCTTCACGAGCCGCGGGTGGTGGTCACGAAACCGATCGCGGACGATCCGGACGAGGAGCTGCGCCGCCTGGAGAACGCGATCCAGTCGCTCCAGCAGGGCGTGGACGACATGCTCGACCAATCCACCGGCGACGGCGGCGCGGAACGGGAGATCCTGGAGACCTACCGCATGTTCACCCACTCGAAGGGGTGGATGCGGCGGATGGAGGAGGACATCGCGCGCGGTCTGTCGGCCGAGGCTTCGGTGGAAAAGGAGCAGTCGGCGGCGCGGACGCGGATGTCGCGGGTTCCCGATCCCTACCTGCGCGAGCGGCTGCAGGATCTCGACGACATCTCCAACCGTCTGCTGCGCATCCTCACCGGGCAGGGATCCGACACCGGCGTGGAAGTGCCGGACGCGCCCATCCTCGTGGCGCGCAACGTCGGGCCGGCGGAGCTTCTCGACCACGGCCGCTCCCTCAAGGGCATCGTGCTGGAGGAGGGATCCGTCGGCAGCCACGCCGCCGTGATCGCCCGCGCATGGGCGATTCCGCTGGTGGTGAACGCCAAGGGAATCGTCGCGGAGGCCCTGAACGGCGACCACATCATCGTCGACGGCGACCAGGGGGTTGCGCACCTGCGTCCCGAGGACAGCGTCACGTCGGCCTACCGCGACAAAATGGCCATGCGGGCCGAGGCGCAGAAGCGCTACGATTCGATCCGGAGGAAACCCGCGAAGGGGCTGTGCGGCTCGGTCGTATCGCTGCAGATGAACGCGGGGCTGATGGCCGACCTGCCGTCCCTCAGGGGGTCCGGCGCGGAGGGCGTGGGCCTGTTCCGGACCGAGCTTCAATTCCTCGCCCGCAACACGATGCCCCGCCGGGCTGAGCTCGCGGAGATTTATTCCAGGGTTCTCGACGCGGCGGGCGGCAAGAGGGTGCAGTTCCGCACGCTCGACATCGGGTCGGACAAGGTTCT
>JANQKA010000629.1 GCA_028281405.1 Hasllibacter sp.
GTCCACGTCCGCCGCGGAGATCCCCGCGGTCACGAGGCCGTCGCGGATGTTGCCGAAATCCCGGTTGTCGCGGAACCAGCGCGGCATCGCCGGAAACCCCGGTTCCGCGGCGGATCCCTCCCCGTGGTCGACGCGTTTTGTCCAACGGCCCGAACGCATCCACCCGACGACGGAGTCCGGCTGATCCTGGCAAAGATCGGATCCGATCCCGAGGCGGTCGGGTCCGTATCGGCGGGCGCATTCCGCGACCATTCCGCAGAAACCCTCCAGCGCGCAGTCCGACTTGTCCTTCAGGTGGTGGGGATAGAGCGAAAACCCCAGCATGCCGCCGCGGGAGGTGACGGCGCGGACGACCTCGTCGGTCTTGTTCCTCAACGCCGGGGCCCACCACGCGGGGTTGGCGTGGGTGATGGCGATCGGGCGTGTCGATGCCTCCGCCGCCTCGATGGTGGAACGGTCGGCCGAATGGCTCATGTCGACGACGAGGCCCACCCTGTTCATTTCCGCGATCACCTCCCGGCCCATGCGGGTCAGGCCGGGATCCGAGCTTTCGTAGACCCCCGTCGCGAGAAGCGACTGGTTGTTGTAGCTCAATTGCATGAACCGGGCGCCGAGGGAGTGGACGATTTCCACGAGGCCGATATCGTCCTCGATCGGCGACGGATTCTGAAACCCCATGAAGATCGCCGTGCGCCCGGTCTCCATGGCGGCGTCGATATCCCGGGCGGTCGAGCCTTTCAGGATGAGATCGGAATAGGTCTCGAACCGGCGGTTCCACTCCTCGAATTCGAGCACGGTTTCCCGAAAGCCGCCGTGATAGGCGACCGTCGCGTGAACGGCGTCGACGCCGCCGCTCCGCATCTGGCGGAATATCTTCTCCGACCAATTGGCGTATTGCAGCCCGTCGATGAGCATCAGAACGGGGCCTGGTCGGCGCGGCGGCGCTGGATCATCGCGACGCCGAGCAACAGCAGCAGCGCGGGAATGAAGAACAATTCCTTGGGAGGCCGGTCGTTTTCGACTTCGACCGAGGCGATGGCGACCGGCGCGTCTCCGTAGAAATCGTATTCCAGTCCCAGGGTTTCGAAATGCGGGGTTCCCGGAAAAGGCTCCTCGACGGCGAGGACGCCGGCGTCGTCCGTCACGGCGAGTCCCTGTTCGGAGAGCGCGGCGAAGCCGTCGCCCGCCACCGCCGGAACGAGGATCGTCGTCGGCCTGATTTCGCCGGTGTCGAAATCAGGCCCCTCGATTTTGATCCTGACGCCGGCGCCGTCCTCCGCGGCGTTCATCAATTCGATGGCGGCGGCTCCCCGCGCCTCCTGATAGGGCGGGCTGACTCGGTCCAGGAAAAATCCCGGCCTGAACAGCATGAACGCGACGAGCAGGAGGACGGCGGTCTCGTGCCAGCGGGATTTGGCGATGAAGTATCCCTGCGTCGCCGCGGCGAACAGCAGCATCGCTGCGAGCGCCACGAAGAACACGAACACGCCTTTCCAAAGGCCCACGTCGATCAGCAGCAGATCGGTGTTGAATATGAAGAGGAACGGAAGGAGCGCGGTCCGGATGTCATAGGCGAATCCCTGGACGCCGGTGCGGATCGGATCTCCCCGGCTGATCGCGGCGGCGGCGTAGGCCGCGAGTCCCACGGGGGGCGTGTCGTCCGCGAGGATGCCGAAGTAGAACACGAACATGTGGACCGCGATCAGCGGGACGATGAGCCCCGCCTGCGCGCCGACGGTCACGATCACCGGCGCCATCAGCGAGGAGACGACGATGTAGTTCGCGGTGGTCGGCAGTCCCATGCCGAGAATCAGGGAGAGGACGGCGACGAGAATCAGGAGAATCATCAGGTTGCCGCCCGATATCACCTCGATGACCTGCCCGATGACCTGGTGCGCCCCGGTCAGCGAGATCGTTCCGACGATCACTCCCGCCGCGCCGGTGGCGACTCCGATGCCGATCATGTTCCGCGCCCCGAGGATGAGGCCCTCGACGAAGTCGCGCCATCCCCTCAGGGCCTCGCCGGCGGAGGATTCGCCGCGGAACAGCGCTTTGAGCGGCCTGTGGGTGAGGGCGATGAAGATCATGAACACCGTCGCCCAGAACGCCGAAAGGGCCGGGGAAAGGCGGTCGAGCGAATCGGTCCTCACCATGAGGTTCCAGACGAGCGCGAGGATGGGCAGGGCGAAGTAGGCTCCGCCGAGGATCGTCGGCGTCAGTCGGGGGGCGTGCGGCATCGCCGCGTCGGGATCGTCCCGGGGCGTGTCGGGAAAACCGGCGGACACCTTCAGAAGGACGAGGTAGAGCGCGAGAAGGAGGGCGACGGCGGCGTATACGCTTTCGGGCAGGATCGGATCCAGAAGCGCCCGGAACAGGATCATCGCGTAGGCGCACAGGCCGAGGAAAATGAAACCGGAAAGGAACAGGACGAGGATCATGAGGACGCCGATCCGGCGCCCGTCCTTCTCCAGCCCGGTCAACCGCATCTTCAGGCTTTCGATGTGCACGATGTAGAGCAGCGCGATGTATGAGATCACCGCTGGAAGGAAGGCGTGCTTGATGACGTCGATGTATGGGATGTTGACGTATTCGACCATCAGGAAGGCGGCCGCGCCCATCACCGGCGGCGTCAACTGGCCGTTGGTGGAGGAGGCGACCTCCACGGCCCCGGCCTTTTCGGCCGGAAAGCCGATCTTCTTCATCAGTGGGATGGTGAAGGTGCCGGTGGTGACCGTGTTGGCGATGGAGGATCCCGAGATCATGCCGGTCATCATCGAGGACAGGACGGAGGCCTTGGCCGGGCCGCCCCGCAGGGCGCCGAGAAGGGCGATGGCGCATTTGATGAACCAATTGCCGCCGCCGGCGCGGTCCAGAATCGCGCCGAACAGGACGAACAGGAAGATCATGACCGTGGAAACGCCGAGGGCAACGCCGAACACGCCCTCGGTTTGCATCCAATAGTGTCCCAGAGCCTTCGAGGGCGACGCGCCGCCGTAGTTGGTGATGTTCCGCGCCCATTCCGAGTGCCCGCCGAAAAAGGCGAAGGCGACGAAGGCGAGTGCGATGACGACCAGCGGCGCGCCGAGGGAGCGGTAGACGGCGGTCATCAGGACGGTCATTCCGATGGCCGACATGGCGATGTCGGTTGCGTTCCACAGGCCGGGGCGGTCCGCGATTTCGAATCGGAACACGACGAGGTAGAGGCAGGAGGAGACGCCGAGGATCAGCAGGATCCAATCGTACGCCGGAATGCGGTCCTTCGGCGACGTCCTGAAAAGCGGAAAGGCCAGCGTGGCCAGTGCGATGGCGAAGGCGAGGTGCGCGAACCGCGCCTGGGCCACGATGTTCGCGAAGATCGAAAGGCCGGTCGCCTGGGCCATCAGGCCTGGAACGCGGCTGGCGATGTAGAGTTGGAACACCGACCAGAGGACGCAGAGGCCGATGATCAGCCTGTGCTGCCAGACGATCGTCGGCGCCCGGGCCCCGGTGTCGGCCTCCGCCACCAAGGCGTCCGCGCCGGTTTCCGTTTTGGTCATGTGTCCACCCTCCCTCCGGGACCGGCTCGTGGGCCGTGACAATGGTCGCTCACCCTGAGTATTGCAAGGATGCCGGGCGCGGCGCCGGGGAGTTTGATTGAATGTCCCGGGCATGGATTCCCGAGCGGTTTGCCCGACCATCCACTGCGTGCGCCCGCGCGCGCCGAAGGTCATCCCGCGAGGTTCATCGCCCGATGCCCGGTCGTGGATTTCCGGGCGAGCGTGTTACCGCGTGGCTCTTGGCGGTCGCCTCCCGGCGATAGGGGGGATTTGCTCCGGGATCCGGGCGGGCGGCACCGAAGCGGCGTCCCATCTCCCAAAGGCCGCGGTCCCTGTCCAACGGCCCGAATCGCCGACTTGGACCTGGAGGGTGATTCGTCTCCGAAGGAGCGGTCGTCAACGTTCCGGCGATCCGGGGAGGTCGAAGTGGCCGCGGCGGCGTTGAACATCACGGCTCGGTGCCCTCGGCGGCGACTTTCCCCCCGACGGTCGCGGCCTTGAATGCGGCTCGGATTTCATGGGCGGATTGTCTCCACGGCGGAAAAAACGGCATTGACATCGCTGATTCGTCTTCGAGCCGCGCAGGGCCGGAAGTCGCGGTGCCGGAAGGTTCTTGACGCGGGAGGTGTTGGTCGCCACAAGGCGGGGGGCACTGCGCCGCCGTGATTCGGGTAATTCGGCTGCTGTGATCGTCGGGAGTGGTGCGGTCCCACGACGTGACGTGCGGTTCCGCGTCCCCAAAGAGGCGATTCGGCTTCAAACCGCGGCGACCAAGGGGTTGACGACGGCTCGAGGTCGTGCCATAGGGTCCGGTATGGTCCGTCCGGGCGACGATTCGGTTCTTGCCGGCGCCGGATTGGCCTTGACGGCATTCATCGTGCGGCCCCGGTCGCGCAACGACAACGAACGGGTATCCGCTCGGAGGAGCGGTGCTCTGGCGGGATGGAGGAGAACATGAGGCTCACGAAACTTCCCGATGAAACCCGCGAGGAGATCGTGCGGGTCGTCAAGGAACGCATTGGCGCCAAAGCGGTCGAGGTTCGGATGACGATGGGATACGATCACCTCGACGAGGAATCCCTGTTCGTCAGCGTGTACTGCGACGGAGAGTCGATGACCCGCGATGACCATCGCAAGTTCTACGGCATCAACAGCTTGGTGAGGAAGGTCATGGGCGAGGAGATGGACCACATCTTTCCGTATGTTGGATATGCCGACGCGAAGGATCTCGAGCATGCTTCCTGACATGGATTTGGCGGACGGAGCGTTCGCGATGGTCGAGAAACTTCTTGCCTGGAGTGATCCTGAAAATTTGACGCGGATGGAACTGCGCCGGGGTTCGAGCACGACTTATTACGGCATGTTCCACGAGTTGGCCAGGACAGGCGCCGACGCGTTCATCGGGACCGTCGGCGTCCACTTCCCCAAGCACGCTTGGAACGAGATTTACCGAACCCCGGAACATGGCGCCGTGGCGACCGCTTTCCGCAAGTTGGGGCAGATTTCGTTTCCCGGCGAGATTGGATTCTTCGCGGATGTGTTCCTGGAAGTTCAAAGGGCTCGGATCGCCGCGGATTACAATCCAATGATTCGATTTACTCCAAAAAGGGTGTCCAATGACTTGGAACGGGCCAAGGAGGCGGTGTTCGGTTTGCGGAGCCTCGAACAAGTGCACAAGACCGCCTTCGCGGCTTGGATCTTGGTATATAGAGGAGGAGTGAATGAGGCCCGGGAGCGCAGATTCGAAGGGAACGTATACACCATATAGCGTCGGGTTCGCCACGCCAATTTCCTGGCCTCCAGGAAATGCATTTTGGTGGCGTCGCGGCGGGCCGCTCGCCGAGGTTTGGGCGGGCGGGGTGCCCTGAATGGTGTCGTGGTTGTTCATGGATTCCCGTGCGACCATGTGGCACTTGAAACCCGCTTGACCGGAGTTTCCGGCGATGTGGCCGGGACGGGCCATGGGTCGTTCGCTTATTGAGGGATCCGGACTCATACGGACCCGCCCCATAGGAGGCGAATGTCCCGCCGGCGGGGTCCGATGTGGCTGGCGTTCGGATTTCAAGAGAGTATCGCTCCCGCGGTGAAAATTCAAGCGTTGCGATCGCTAATTCTGCTTCTAACCGCGCTTGGCGGGTTGGCGCGGGGAGAGGGATGATTTCGACAAAGTGAGCGAGGGTCGTTACGGGCATGGGGGTGATTCGTCACCGTCGATTCGGGTGATTCGGATTTCAGAACCGCCGGGCTCGGGGCCGTCCGCGATGGGGCATGCGCTTCCGTGTCTCCGGAGTGGCGATTCGGCTGCGAACCGCGGCGACAAAGGGGTTGACGACGGTTCGAGTTAATGCGATACGGGTCGTTGCGGTCCGTCCGGGCGACGATTCGGGCGTGGCTGGCGCCGGATTGGCATTGACGACATTCATCTTGCGGCTTCGGTCGCGCGCGGGACAACGATCTGGGATCCGCCCTGTGCTCCGCTCCGCGGAGCGGAACATCGGCGGGAAGGAGGAGATTATGAGGCTCACGAAACTTCCCGATGAGACCCGTGAGGAGATCGTGAAGGTCGTCAAGGAACGACTTGACGGCAAGGCGATCGAGGTTCGGATGAAGATGGGACACGATCACCTCGACGAGGAATCCCTGTTCATCCGCGTGTTCTGCGACGGGAAGTCGATGACGCGCGAGGACCATCGCAAGTTCTACGGCCTCAATGGCTTGGTGATGGATGTCATGGGCGAGGAAATGGACCACGTATTCCCGTATATTCGTATTGCCGACGCTGGGGAACTTGCGCATGACTCCTGACACGAATTTGGCGGACGAAGCATTCGCGATGGTCGACAAACTCCTCGCCGAAGGGGGATTGGGATATCTTGACGCAGATGGAACTGCGCCGTGGCTCGAGCATGATCTATTACGGCATGTTCCACGAGTTGGCGAGAACGGGGGCCGATGCGTTCATCGGGACCGACGGCATCCACTTCTCGAAGCGCTCCTGGAACGAGATTTACCGCACCCCGGAGCACGGTGCCGTGGCGACCGCTTGCCGCAAGTTGGAGTGGGCTTCGTTTCCCGACGAGATTGAATTCTTCGCGGATGCCTTTCTGGATGCTCAAAGGGCTCGAATCGCCGCGGACTACAATCCCATGGTTAGATTTACCTCACTCACGGTGTCCAACGATTTGAATCGGGCCAAGAGGGCCGTATTCGGTTTGCGGAACCTCGACCAAATGCACAAGACCGCCTTCGCGGCGTGGGTCTTGGTACATAGCGGAGGAGTGAATGAGGCCCGGAAGCGCAGACGCAAAGGGAACGAATACACCATTTAGTTCCGGGGTTCGCCGCGACGCTCCCTGACCTCCCGGAGATGCATTTTGTGGCGTCGTGGTGAGCCGCTCGGCAAAGTCTGGGCGTGCGCGTCGCCCTGATCGGTGTCTTGGTTGGTCGAGGATTCCCGTGCGACCATGTGGTGCATGGAATCCGCTCGACCGGAGTTGCTGGCGATGGGCCGGGCCATAGGTCGTTCGCTGTTTGCGGGACCCGGACCCGCGCGGCCCCGTCCCATCGGAGGCGAATGTCCCGCCGGCGGGGTCCGATGTGGCTGGCGTCCGGATTTCAAGAGAGTATCGCTCCCGGGTGAAAATCAAGCGT